>JBGPAN010000096.1:0-10507 GCA_041480785.1 Bacteroidota bacterium
GCTAATGGTTCCCATCATCGAGGTCCATAGGGGACTTGCACCCCCAAGTCATTGTGCCATGCCTGGCATACCACCAAAAAAAGGGACACTCTCTTGCGAGACTGTCCCTTGATTTCTGAGGGGGCGAAAACTGGACCAAGTTCCCCGGGGAGACCTCCGCGGGTCAGACTTGATCTATTTCACGAAAACGGCCTTTCTGGAAGCGACGAACTTCTTCGTTGACTCGAGCGATTCCGCGTACATACGGATGAGATACACTCCACTGGGCAGATAGTCGGCGTGCCACTGCATTTCGTAAGTTCCCTTCGTTCGCTCGCCGTTGACCAGCTCAGCAATAATATTGCCGAGCATGTTGTGGATGACGATCCGCACTCTGCTGTCCTCAGGAACACCATAGCGGATCCTCGTTGACGGGTTGAATGGATTCGGATATGCCTCCTGAAGAACAAACTGATCGGGAATCTGTCCCATGTTTCCTTCTACTGATGTCGCTATCCCTGTGCCAACCGTAAACCCTGCCGGCAGATTGGCCGATCCGCCACCGGGACTGGCGTTGGTCACGGTAACTGTTCGAGACCCCGAAGCAGCCAACGACGACAAGGTAATATTTGCCAGGATTTCTGTCGGGCTCTTTATAGCAATGCTGTTGACAACGACATCACCGCCGAAATTCAACGAAGTCACCCCGGTGATGAACTGAGAACCCGTCACCGTGACGTTAACGATACTGCCCCGATTCGCGCTGGCAGGCGAAACGTTTGAAATCGTTGGAGCCGGATTGTTCACAGTGAATCCGGCGGCGAGCAACCCTGATCCGCCTCCGGGCGGACCATTTGTTACTGTGATGTCGCGTCCACCAGCAGCACCTGCAGATGCGATCGTTATGTTGGCATTGATTTGTGTAAAACTGGTTACTGTAAATGAGTTCACGGTGATATCGGACCCGAGCGTCAACGCGCTTGTTCCAGAGATGAATCCTGTTCCGGTGATGATTACGTCGAGGGTTTGCCCGCGTGCTCCACTGGCCGGAGCGACTGTCGAAAGTGTCGGCGCGGGATTTGTCACGTTGAACACGCTCGCAAGCGTTGCCGTTCCGCCGCCGGGCGGAGCGTTCGTCACGCTCACAGTGCGAGCGCCAGTAGCTGCAGTTGCTGCAATCGTTATGTTCGCAATCGCACTTGTGGGGGACGAGATTGCCAGCGAATTCACTGTGATGCCGGTTCCAAACGAAGCCGTAGTAACACCAGTCGCGAAGTTGGTACCGGTCATCGTCACGTTCAATGTCTGTCCGCGACCTGCGGCATAAGTACTGAGAGATGTCAAAGTCGGCACGAGGTTTGCCACTGTGAAGGCGTTTGGCAGTGTGGATAACCCGCCGCCCGGACCGCTATTCGTGACCGTGACGTTTCTCGCACCCGATGTCGTAGTTGCTCCGATCGTGATGCCGGCAGTGAGGTGAGTCCCAGCCGTGTCAATCGTCACGGCACCTGCCGTAACGCCAATTCCGAAATCGATGCTGCTCACGCCGTTGAGAAAGTCCGTCCCGGTCACAACGACACTCAAGCTCTGCCCAATATCACCTGTATTGGGAGAAACACTGAGGACTGTAGGCGAAGGATTTTGAACTTCAAACGCTCTCGCGAGGGTCGCAGATCCGCCCCCCGGACCAGAGTTTGTTATTGTTATGTCCCGAGAACCCATCGCTGCATCCCGCGCAACAAGAAAACTCCCCAAGATCTGTGTCGTACTGACAAATGTCACAGATACGAGTGTCATACCTGCGACAGGCAGAGCACTCGTCACGCCTGGGACAAAGCCTGACCCGGTGATAGTCACATTGACAAGTTTCCCTCTCGCCCCGCTTCCGGGTACAACGCTCGTAATCGTCGGCACCAGGTTGTTGACGGTAAATCCTCCCGTCAACACTGCTGTGCCGCCGCCCGGCACGGGGTTCGTCACTGTCACATCCCGCGAACCTCCTATCGCAGACGACGAAATCGAAACCGCTGCGCTCAGTTGTGTCGGACTATTCACAGTGACTGTATTCACGGTGATCCCTGCACCAACGCTCACCGAGGTCTGACCCGACATGAAATTCGCACCTGCAATCGTGAGCGTCACCGTCTGCCCAGACGCAGCCGACGGTGGAGTCACGCTGGTAATCGTCGGAGCCGGATTCACGACGGAAAAAGCAGCAGGAAGATTTGCTGTGCCGCCTCCCAGCCCAACATTGGTCATGGTCACATCCCTTGATCCGATTGTTGCGCCAGGCGCTATGGTGATGTTCGCTGTCATCTGCGTCAGACTGTTCACGGTGGCCGTGTTAACAGTCACCCCCGCTCCCAGCTTGACTGAGGTTATCCCCGCAAAGAAATTCGCGCCTCCGATAACTACGTTCAGCGTCTGGCCAAGCGCACCTGTGGGCGGGACGATGCTCGTGACCGTCGGAGCCGGGTTGTTGACCGTAAATCCTCCCGTCAACATTGCAGTGCCGCCTCCCGGCAGGGGGTTCGTCACTGTCACATCCCGCGAACCTCCTATTGCCGATGACGAAATCGAAATCGCTACGCTCATTTGTGTTGGACTATTAACAGTGAGCGTATTCACGGTGATCCCCGGACCAAAGCTCACCGTTGTCACACCCGACACGAAATTCGTACCAACAATCGTGAGCGACACAGTCTGCCCAGATACAGCCGATGATGGAGTCACACTGGTAATCGTCGGAGCCGGATTGACAACAGAGAAAGCACCAGAAAGAGTCGACGTTCCGCCACCAGGAGCTGGATTGGTCACGGTCACGTTCCTCGCACCTGGTGTCGCAGTTGCTCCGATCGTGATGCCCGCCGTGATCTGAGTGCCTGCGGTATTCACCGTTGCCGTGTTCACCGTTACCCCGTCGCCAAAGCTCACCGTGCTGATACCATCAAAGAAATCGGATCCCCCTAATGTCACGCTCAACGTCTGACCCGGATTTCCTGAGGCCGGCAATACGCTCGTCAACGCCGGTGGCGGGTTCACCACCTCGAATGCGGCCAACCGTGTCTGTGTGCCGCCCCCCGGCGAGGCATTCGTCACTGTCACATCCCGGAAACCAAGCGCAGCATCCCGAGCGATCGCTATGTCGACAAAAAGCTGGCTCGCACTGCTCACGGTCACCGTGTTGATTGTGATACCTGCTCCCATGCTGATGGTCGTCACACCGTCAACGAAATTCGTACCGTTGACCTGCAGACTCAACGTCCTTCCGCGAAATCCTGATGCCACAGACAGACTCACCAACGTCGGAGCCGGGTTGTTGACCCTAAATCCTCCCGTCAGCACTGCACTGCCGCCGCCCGGCAAGGGGTTCGTCACTGTCACATCCCGCGAACCTCCTATCGCCGACGACGAAATCAAAATCGCTGCGATCAGTTGTGTCGAACTGCTGACAGTGACCGTATTCACCGTGATCCCCGCACCACAGTTCACTGTCGTCACACCCGACACGAAATTCGTACCAGCAATCGTGAGCGTCACACTCTGCCCAGACATTGCCGATGGTGGAGTTACACTCGTAATCGTCGGAGCCGGATTCACAACAGAAAAAGCAGCAGGAAGACTTGCTGTGCCGCCTCCCAGCCCACCATTTGTGACCGTCACATCCCTTGATCCGATTGTTGCACCAGGTGCTATGGTGATGTTCACTGTCATCTGCGTCAGACTGTTCACGGTGACCGTGTCAACAGTCACACCGGCTCCCAAGTTGACCGAGGTTATCCCAACAAAGAAATTCGTGCCTCCGATAACTACGTTCAGCGTCTGGCCAAGCGCACCTGTGGGCGGAACGATGCTCGTGACCGTCGGAGCAGGCGACGTGATGCTGAATCCACCCGTCAGAGTTGCTGTTCCGCCTCCCGGAATTGGATTGGTCACGGTCACGTTCCTCGCACCCGGTGTCGCAGTTGCTCCGATCGTGATGCCCGCCGCGATTTGGGTACCTGCGCTGTTCACTGTCGCTGAATTGACCGTGACTCCGGGTCCAAAGCTCACCGTGCTGACACCATCAAAGAAATCGGATCCTCCTAGCGTCACGCTCAGCGTTTGGCCCGGATTTCCTGAGGCCGGCAATACACTCGTCAACGTCGGTGGCGGGTTCAACACCTCGAATGCTGATGACTGTATCTGCGTGCCACCCCCTGGCAAGGCATTCGTAACAGTCACATCCCGGAACCCAAGTGCAGCATCCCGAGCAATCGAGAGGTCGACGAACAACTGGCTGGAATTACTGACATTCAGCGAGGTCACCGTTACACCGGATCCGAAGCTCATGGTTGTGACACCACGAACGAAGCCCGATCCGGTGACAAGCAATCCGACCGTATTCCCGCGCGCACCCGAAGTTGCCGACAGGCTTGCCAAGGTTGGAGGAGGGTTGATGACAGTAAAACCTCCTGCCAGCGTCGCGCTCCCGCCACCGGGCGAAGCGTTTGTGACTGTCACATCACGCGGGCCACCTGTCGCCATTGAAGAGATCGAAACCGTTACACTCAGTTGAGTTGAGCTGCTAACTGTTGTCGAATTGACAGTAATCCCCGCTCCAAAACTCACACTTGTCTGTCCGGCGAAGAAATTCGTTCCCGTCACAGAGAGAGTGAGCGTCTGACCCGAAAGACTGGAAGTTGGAACGACGCTGCTGATCGTCGGCGCCGGATTGGTCACAGTGAACGACAATGGAAGCGTGCCGGTGCCTCCACCAGGGGCTGGATTGGAAACAGAAATGCCTCGTGCGACGGGGATCGCGCCGGTTGCGATTGTGATCTGGGCCGTCAACGTTGTAGGACTCACCACAGTCACTGAGGAAACAGAAATGCTGTCACCGAAAGAAACTGTCGTGATGCCGCCGAAGAATCCGGTCCCCTGAAGAGTCACTGGGAGCGTTGTTCCCCGAATTCCACTCGAGGGCAAAACGCTAGAGAGCGTTGGAGCTGGGTTGTTGACCGTGAACGCGTTCGGAAGCGTCACCGTCCCTCCACCGGGAGCAGAATTGGTGACGGACACACTACGCGCTCCAAGGCTTGCACCCCGCGCAATGGCGATTTGAGATGTCAACGACGTTGAACCGTCTACCGCCACCGAAGAAACCGTGACGCTGTCCCCAAACGACACGCTTGTCACGCCGCTCACAAACCCGTTCCCCTGCAACGTGACAGGAAGCGATTGCCCCCTGTTTCCGCTGTCGGGTAGAACATTTGTGAGTATCGGCGTAGGATTCCCTACCGTAAAACTGCCAGGAAGTGTGGCGCTTCCATAGAATGTTGACACAGAGACATCCCGCAGACCGGTAGTGGCCGAACTGCCAATCGTGACATTGGCCGTAATTTGAGTCGACGAATTCACCGTTACACTATTCACAGTTATGCCTGTACCGCTGAAACTTACGGCGTTCGTCCCATAGCCGAAGTTGGTACCGGTGAGAGTAAGGTTGAGGGTGCTTCCCGCTGATCCGGACGATGGCAATACGTTGGTGAGAGTGGGAAGGGGGACAACACTTGCAGCAGTCCATCGGGAGAAGGAATTGACTCCAGAGAGGGTAATAGAATGCGACGATGTGCTTACCGCCCCGCCTTGGCTCGACCACGACGAACCACCGTCAGACGACTTGTAGAGCCGGAGGCCGGCCTCATTTGCTCCGTTGAGCTCGTTCGTCGCATAATGGAAGACCACTGTCGCACCGTGGCCGCTCCCGGGGACAGATATATCAAAGTACCTCAACGTCGAAGTCGCACCCGTGATCTCTGATGGCGTCCCTGTTCTGCGGGTGACTGTGACGCCTACTGGGGATGAGCCGGCGGACTTGTTTATCTCGATCCCCAACCCCCCAAAGTTTTGGTTGAAACCAGTCGTGCACGAGCGTGAAGTATAAAGGATGCCCAGAACTGCGTAAGGTGCGGTCTCGCTAATGCTACCAAAGGAATCGAGCGTAAACGTATATGGCCCTGTCGTTAGATTCCCGCGCGTTACGTTCAGGTTTCCGTCGACGGTTGTGTTATCAGAAAGGCTCGCACCCGCGGGATTATCTAGCTGGAGGTTATAATACAGAAGAGGTACGATGGTCTGATGACTAGATCCGCTATACACAACGGAACTGTATCCGTACAAAGAAACTGCCGCTTCTGAGGCTGAGATGCCCCCTTTGATAGTGAGCGTGCCATAGACCCGAAGGCCCGACGACGAGCTGCGAGCCCGCAATGCGGTAATCGCAACCACTGGAGCCTTGGCCCGCACAGAGGATGGTCCTCCTGTGCCTGCCTGCACCGTGAGTACGGCTCCGCCGCTGACAACGAGTTCCCCGCCACTATCGATCGTAGTGTTTTTCACGGTTAGGCTTTGAGAGAGTGTCACTGTGTGTCCATACTGAATTTTGATATTTTCGCTGCCGGAGGGAGGTGAAGACGCCTGCGACCAACTCTCACCATCACCCCATTCCCAGGTCAATGGGTCATTCCAGCTCCCAGATTGCTGCGACTTGTAGTGGGTTTGCGACTGCCCGATGGAAAGCCAAGACAAAGCGGCGAGTAAGAGAGCGAGGACGCGTGCAGGTTTCATTGACTCGCACCAAGTTAAAATGATTCTCGAGGACTGCGAAAGTACGTATCTTGGCGAACGACAAGCTGTAACATTGCCCCTGCCCATTATCTCTTGGCATCGCAGGAGCTCTGGTATCGTCAATGTTCTAGCGGCAGGAGCTTGAGGCCAGGCGTCGTGACACAAACATCCCTCGGTGATCCGGACTGTTCAATTCTTGAGATCAACAACGGGCCTCAGGTCAATATTATGGAAGGTTACAAAGAATGTCAAGCAACCAAGACCTGGCTCGGGGGGAGTGTCAAGCTAGCGCGGAGCAAAGAGCGGGACGAATGGAAACGCTGGAATTGCCGCCTCATATTGATGCCTCACCTTCTTGCTGGTTTCAACGGAGAAAGCATCGCCAGTCTTTATCGCTTGAAGGCTATGGCGCCGGGGATGATCCCGGCCGTGAAGCGTTTGAGTTCTTTCCCCTGCAAGTCAAGAATAGCGACTTCGCCCAACTGGACATAATCCTTCGCATCGGTTGCATAAATTCTGTCTGTCGCGTCATCCACCGTGAGACTGTAAGCCTGGATTGTCGAGAATGGCGTTCCCTCAATGCTCAGGGTCGAACCGGTGAAGGAGAATCGGATAATGCCTGTCTTGCCGACAAAATAGCCAAATCCTTTGGTGCCAACCACCATCTTTCCCGGATGTCCGTACGTTGCCAAAGGCAGGATCGCCTTGATCACCACCATGTCATTGTCGGAGTTGATGACCGAAATGGAACCCGGGGTATCGTTGTTCGGATTGCTGTAATCACTCTTCCCGTCGCATTTCACAACAACTTCGTTGTTGGGACCGACTCCAACTTCACTCGGACTGGCATCAAGGTAGACTGTCTTGATCAATGTCCCAGTTCCGGCATTGAGAACTGTGACACTGTTGTCATAACCGAATCCGGAGTTACAGACATAGATCTTGCCGTTCGCACTGGCAATCCCTTGTGGGTTTGCGCCCACCTTTATACGGTCAAAAACAACCTGCAACGTTGACGGATTGAAGGCAGTGACGGACGAGTCCATGAGGTTCGTGACGTAAGCCTTTGCATCACTCAAAATCACAATATCATATGGAGTTCGTTGTCCCGGTACTTGAAAGGTGCCAACCGATTTGTGATCGACGGTAGAGATCACTTCAACCTTCTGAGATCCACTCACAACAATAAAGGCTTTGCCACCAAAGATGGCGATGTCATTTCCGGTGTCGCCGAGATTGCGGCCGTTGGCAAGAAAGAAGACATTCTGAAACGCCTTGTTGGAATCCGGTATGTAGAATGTCAGGGATGCATTGCCGCTCTGGAAATTCCCCTCGTTGATGACATACACCCCAGTGGTTGCTCCGGGCGTGGAGCCCGACGGGCCAGCGGGATTCGACTGGCATCCGGTCATCATCGCAAAAGCCAGAAACAAGCACACAGCTAAGATGCTAGCACGGTTTTTCATTTTTGTCCTTGAATGTCTGCGCCTCAGTACTCGAGGAGTAGTTTCAGAGCAAAAGCCCTTCGAGGCATTGGGAAATTCGGAAACATTTGATAATTCGTGTTGAAGATGTTTGCGACCTCCATCCTCAGGGTAGAAACGATGGAACGTTCGGTGAGTCGCAGGCTCACGTTACCATCCGTCTTGTGATATCCCGGCAGCACAAAGAAAGGGTCGTTGGCCTCCGTGGAAAAACGATATCCCATAAAGAGGTGATTTACATTGACGCTCATCACCCCGAGATCGAAAGAGAGTGAGATGTTGGCCATTTCCCGCGGTATGAATGGAAGTTGCTTGTCCACCGTTTGATCGCCGGCCGTTTCAACACTCACTTTCTTCGTCGACGAGTTCGAATATGATCCGCGAAGCACGACATGCTGCTGCAGGAGCCGCCACGTTGCGATGAGCTCGATCCCATCCGATCGAACGCTTTGAATATTCTTGGGGCTCCATAAGCCGCCTTGATCTGGCGTCCAGACGATCCGGTCATTGGTGCGAATGTCGAAGTAGTTCCCCTCCAGTTCCACAGAACCGAAGAAATCCATCGACAGGGCGAGCCCGGCATCGAAGCTGAGGGAACGCTCGGGTTTCAGATTAGGATTGCCCCCCGTTCGCCAGTAGAGGTCATAGAATGTGGGAGCCCGAAAACTTTTCCCAATACTCGATTTGATCCTCAGCCCTTGCGACTTCAGGAGGCCGACGTTGACGCCCAGCCTGGGATCGATGGAGCCGGCGACATCTGAGAAATGATCGAACCTGACGGACGGATAGAAATTGAACTGGTAAAGGAAATCGCCGGGAAGATCTATGACGTGATCAGCAGACACAAATGCGCTCTGCTGTTCCCGGTTGACCCCGTCGATCTGCTTGCTCGAGATCGCAGAATGGGAGTATTCTGCACCTACGCTCACCGAGGTGCGTGTGCCCAGGACATACTGGAGGTTCGGGGTAACGGTGATCGTCCTGTCAGCGAATTCACTCTGCTGATCATCCGGGCCGCCTGCAGAAAGCGGATCGACATATTGCCGACGCTGGGCATTGTAGAGTGTGGAGAGCCGCAATGTGAGCGCAGGCTCAATAATCCAGTTCAGGGTTGCCTGAGTGAGGAACCCTCCATCGCGCAGTCGGGCCCTGTTGTTGCTGGTTTCACTCAGAACCGCTCCCGGAGAACCACGGTCGGCCCAATTCAGAAGGTTGCGCACGCTCATCGATATCCCTGATCCGCATGGGACATCGAGAAGCACCTGGAGCTGACTGACGGAGTAGTCAGCGTTCTGCCTTTGGAGGGTGCTCGATGTGATGCCGTCGTTGAACTTGAATTCGTAGTTGCCGGCCCCTGCTTCACGCTTTGCGGCAACCTGAAGTCCCACACTCCCAAGACTCAGCTCGGCGTTGATCGCTTGTCCGTTCAGTCCGTACGATCCTCCCGTGAATTCTCCGGAGAGATGTGATTGCCCACCTGAGTGACGCGTCACAATGTTGATGATGCCCCCGAGCGCGTCAGCGCCGTAGACGGCGGAGTATCCACCCCGGAGAACCTCAACCCTATCGACATCTTGGAGCAAGAAGATCCCGAAATCTACCTGACCGTCTCTCACGTTGTTGTACCGCTGGCCATCGACCAGAACAAGGGTGTGCTCCGCCCCCATCCCCCGCAATGAAGTGGTGGAAACCGAGCCAGGACCACCATACGATTTCAGGAGAAGACCGGGGACACCTTCGAGCGCGCTCGCCAGGGAACTGCCATTCCGGGCGGCGAGATCGGCGGAGGTCAAAACCGTCGCGCTCGACGGAAGTTGTTGCGCATTCACCTGCCATCGGGTTGCTGAGACCACGAATTCAGGCATCGCATACAGGCGAACTTGCGGTTTCGTCGCGACGGTATCCGACCCAATAAAGAGCGGGTGCGCTGACAAGACGAACCAGGGAAGTACTGCCTGAAGCACAATATGTTTGACTGTATGCATGAACGAAAAAAGCCCCAATTCCGACATGCGGGAAGGGGCTTTCATATTCAACTTAAGGACTCGTCCTAGTGTACCACCTTCCCGCGAAGGTTTCTCCTCGATGATAACTGAGGAGTCGCTGATTCCAATTTGGAACAGCGCAAAGAAACAATAACCTGGCAGGTCTCCTGGCTTTTCCGATCTCAGATTCGCCTTCCCACCCGCTGAAATGGGCAGTGGCATATCGTATCAGAGACTTTCCTGCACAACGCAGGACCGGAACTACAGTTGCGGGGCAGCTTCCGACTTTCCGGGACCGAAGTCCACGGAGCACGGAATTCCCTTTTCATCCCGTTGTCATCGTAGATGACGACGGGACACCAGATTGTATATGGAAAAGAACTCTTTGAAGCTGTTCAAAGATAGACAACTCACGCACGACTGTCAAGTGAATTCACCCGTGCGTTAACA
>JBGPAN010000097.1:0-10481 GCA_041480785.1 Bacteroidota bacterium
GATTAGATCCACCATCGCCGACCGGTCCTCTTCCCTAAAGACCTGCTGAATTCCCGTGAGGCCTTCCGATCTTTGATCTCTCGGTGAAGGGTCATAGTACGAACACATGAAGTAATCGACGTTCAGATTCGTTTCTGCCCAACGGAATACCTCCGGCCTATGACCAGCAACACTGGCTGCCAGACCGGCATCGCGGATGAGTCCTGTCGCCTTCACTGCCTCGTCGAGTTTGTCCTGTGCATACAAATAGTCCATCGTCCCGCCGTGAATGTGGCAGGCTTTGGCTCCATGATCTGCGGCCTTGCGGATACTGTATTCAAGGGAACGGTGCTCCGGACAAGTCTGGGCAAACCACTGTATGTTGCCCCCCTCGTTCCAGTACTCAAGCAACACCCGGATAATGTGATTGTCTGCTCTTCCGACAAATGTGTTGATACCCGATCGCTCCGCTTCAGCCAGAGTTTCCTTGATTCTTCCGCTGGTATAGTACCTCATCATCTCCCGGTCTGTCTGGATGCCTCTATGTGAAAAGCCACTGAATGGATTCCCACCGAGGATAAGGCGGCTCACTTTCAACTGGCCAAACTGTGTGTACTGCATTCGAACGGGCCTCCGATTTCAACCGACTAGAAAGACCGACGGTATGTGGCATGGATTATAACACAGGGACACTCACTTTTTCTTTCTGAAGTGGAATCACACGAACAGGTCCGAGCAATCCTGACGTCAAACAATCGCTTTCTCGAAGGACGGCCCCCTCATGCATGAATCTACTACGCAGATCGGTCAATGATATATCATGAATGTCCCATTGCATCTGATTCGCTAACAGATTAGCGACCACGATTTCGAGTTGATTGCAGCCGGGACGAATGTGATCTGTTACCTCTATTAAATATGGAGGCCACGGTCTATATGTCACCAAATCCCCATTCATCCAGATTTCTGCACAGTAGCATACCCGACCAAGATCCAGAATCAATCGCCTATTTCTTCCCAGATAACCACGGGGTACATCGAATATGTTGGAATACACTGCTTTGCCAGAGTACCAGCTCAGGCCTTGTTCTGTCCATGAGCCAAGTGCGACTTTTCTGCGACCACATAGGACTGGAATGGGATCTAGAATTCCATCGTCGTAGCCCTCGGCAATGACTTTGATTGCCAGGACGTTCTTTCTATTGTTACTCTTGAAGGTTAATTCACCGATGTCCGACTCTTTGGACTGCTGTGACAATTTCAGCGCCTTGACGTTCACATAGATCTCGTATTCTCCAGAAATATTCAGTGCGCCCAGTGCCTTTGCTCCAGTTGGAAGAACCTGACGATACCAGAGCACAACGGGAAATGTAGTCTTTCTGTCGCATCTAGGAATTTCACCCCATGGTCCCAGAGGTGGATAGATGTACGGAAAAGCGGGAAGCCAGACTCCTTCATCGACCGACGCAAGCCAGTGATTGTCGGAGATCAAATCGAACAGGGTCCCATCCGTGAACTTGATCCTTCCTTGAAGCAACAATCCTCGGCATTGATCCACCTTCAACCAGATGTTGTTTTTCCCTTTTCTCAAAACGGTACCTATATCGAAGACATTAGTCGCTTGATCAATGCTTCCACTTCCTATGACGTTTCCATTCACAAGCAACTCGTACGACTTGTCAGCAGCTACCTCCAACCGAGCAGAAGCAATGTTCTTTTCCAACAGCAATTCGCGTTTGAAATGAACTGTCATCCCACCCAGCGTCCCCCAATGGCGGTCATACCTATAGTAATTGATCCACGCTCCGTCCCAGCTACTCAAGTACCTGCGACATCCTTTCTGTTTGCTGGAGGCGTCTGATATCTTGATTTGCTTCCACCCAGTATCATCGAAACCGGGTTGATTCCATCTCAGCTTGAGACCGTCTTCATTTTTCCTCTCTGCACCAAATCTCATCACCGGAATATCAATGACTGTTGTGTCAAGCTTCGTGGTCCACTCGCGATCAAGGACTTTCGGCGTGACGACGAATTCCCACTTGCCATCCAGCAGGATCGGTCTAGGTCCACCCCGGAAAGCCGCCTCGTGACGAAAAGCGGTCCCGTTCTTCCCCGTCACTTCAACAGAGGCCCTTCTTGTGTCGCTTTGCCGCCAGCCTTCAATTGTAACTGAGTTCTTCCGGAAATTCGAAATCCTTGCGCCTTGAAGATCCGTTCGTGAAATCATGTAAGGAGGCGTATCCTTCCTCGAAGATCTGAGAACGATGTAGCAGGCTTCCCAGGGTTCAAGAGTCAGAGGGATTTCGACCCTCCCATCAACCACCATGTAGTTCGAAATCTCTTCCGCATCACCTGTTTCTGGATTCCACCGCTCTGGCTGGTTACCATCTCTGAATGACACTTTCAGACTCTTGCAGACCCTACGCTCGTTCACGATGAAGTAGACATGCCTGTTCTTCACCCGCCGGTGAAGCACGCGCAAACCTCCGGCATCTCCGTCAACAACGATCACATCCTTCTCGATGCAAGATGCAATGATTTCTGGAACATGCTCCAGGTGTTTCGTGAAGAAAGCTCTCCCGCCTCTCGCATTTGTCCTACCTATGAATTCTTCTTGAGAACTGGCATCGAATTCATGGTACCCGATCCTCATTGATCGAGGATCAAATCCGAAGATCTCTTTGAATACTTGTATCACGTACCCATCGTTTTCACCCTTGTCTGCCGAAGCAGTCGGAAGCGTGTTGAGTGCGATCACCGCGCCACCATTTTCAATGAAAGCACTGAGCTTCTTGGCCACGTCTCTTCCAACTGTCGTTAGCGGAGGTAGAATCACGACTGCATATTTCTCATCGGCGATCGTGATTTTGGCATTTCTGATTTCCGATTGAATCATCGCTTCTGGATCGAGAATGTCATAATCAATCAGGTTCTCCAGAAGGATCTCCTGCACGCCGTTGTATTGCACTTCGAGGACATCGCCAGTTTCTCCTCCACCGAGTGTGCCGACATCGTCCTTTTTCTCCACACCCTGAGCATGCAAAGTCGTGATCGGATAGAGGATGGCCACATCGCAAACGTGTTTCCCTTGTGTGCCCATGTAGGAAACTCGACGTGCAAAATCCGCAAGCTTCTTGAAGTATTTCCAGTACGGATTCTGAAAGAACCAACTGGGCGGGAAATCGTCCATCGTCTGCGGACGATCAGTGCTGTAGGAAAACAAGTGCGGAACAAAGAAATTGAGTCCATAGACACCCAACAAGGAGAGCCCAATCTTGTACTCCTCGAGGGGAATCACCCATCCTCCACCCCCTAGTGCTTCAACCATCGCTCGTCTCTTGCCTTGCACGTGACATAAAGAGCTAAGCTGCTTAGGCTTGAACCATCTCACACGACGAGGGAACGAGTAACGATAATCTTCATTGTCAGTTCCAGGTATTTGGACTGGCACCCACGTTCTGAAGTAGTTCCCTTGACTTCTGTAGTCACGGATTGTTTCTATCGTATGCCCCGTCAGCCAAATTCCGTGCGTGCCACACCATTCTGCGATCTGCGCAAACCAAGCCTCAGTATAGAGTGTTGAGAAGACATCAAAATAGTCGCAACGAACTTTGGGGGTCTTCTCGCCTCCGTAGTAGATAAGGAGCGGGAGATTGGATCTCAAATCGTACCCTTTTATCTGTCTGAACTTCTGAAGGAAACTATCTGTCCAGACAATCTCCGTTCCTTCGAGATCAGCATGTATTTCATCGAAGAAAATTCCCGGTATCGTTTTGCCAAAGTATTGACCGACTCTTCTATAGTATTCATCGTGCGTGATCTGTAGAAACCTCGCGACGGCTTCCTTCTTCAGGTAATCAATCTGAACACCTTTTCCTCTCACTTCGATGAAGGCCATAATGCTCCACTCGCCGGCCGGAACCGCCCATATTCTTCCTTCTTCCTCAGTAAGATCTAGAATCGTCTCCGGATCAATATTCCGGCCGTACGAGAACCTCACAGCGAAAATTGCAAGGGGCTTCGCTGTGAACGCGAGCTTGATATCTTGAGGACCGGCAATCTCCCATTTTTCAACCTTCAGGCCCTTCTTCACAAATTCAGGATTTGAGGCGACGACCCTGCCTCCAGCACTTCCGCTGGGCCACGTATTTTCATCGTAAAGGAGTGTATAGAACTTTTTCTTCGAACCGTACTCGACAGCAGCCTTGATAGCAGACCACCAGCCTCTGGAGAAATATGGTGTCTTGGATTCATCGAGGCCGACACGTGCATGCATGAACGCACCGAAGACTCCTTTATCGAGCATCTCATCGATCTGAAACCGAATGTTGTCAGCATCGAGCGTGTCGTTCCATGACCAGAAAGGGAAAAGCGAATATTCTCTCGGAGGAGAAATGAAATTCCTTTTCAGAGTGTCGCCCGGTCCCACGCCGTACCACATCCGGTATGTCATCGGTACCTTCTTGCCCATCACGAACCTTGATGATTCCTCACGAACATATCATGTACTGCATAGCGGTGGTCTGTTGTGAACCATTTCGTACCTTGTGTGCGCGCTCATTGGTAAAAACGGATCGTTGGTCCTTTTCAGCCATTCGTCTAGCTTTGCTGCGAGCTCATCTCTGAGGTCACGGTACTCAGGGTTGTAGATCAGATTCCGTCGTTGGAATGGATCATATACATTGTCGATCAGCAACCAATCCTCATCGTGAAATCTGGCGTACGTGTATCGTTTGGTTCTCACGCCCCTCCACGCCCGCATTCCGGTCCGATCCTGAACGATTGCACACGGGTTGATTACCTCGATGAGTAGGGACTCAGGCTCCGTTCCCACTGGCTGTCCTAGAATGAAGGAGGAGAGATTTCTTCCTTCGACCGATTTGGGGATACCGACGTCGCACAGGCTCAGAAGTGTCGGCAAAATATCGGGAGTGCCCATCAAAAGATCAGTTACATGGCCACCCTTGATTCTCCTCGGATACCGGAGAATAAAGGGAACATTGATGGTCTCTTCGTACGGCCACTGCTTATGGAATAGGTAGAGGGAAAAGAGCTGCTCGCCGTGATCTGACGAGAAAATCACAATGGTGTTATCCGCGATGCCAAGTCGATCGATGGTATCCAGTAGCCTCCCGAGGTTCCAGTCCAGGGATGTAATAGCCGCATAGTAGGTAGCAACGATTGATCGGTCAGCCAGGAATACATTTTCCCGTAGCTTGATCGTTTTCGGGTCATACATTCTGACGAATTGTTCAGGGGCGACGTAGGGATCATGCGGAGGTCCCCACGAGAGGAACAGGCAGAATGGTGCTCCGTTCCGATGCTCCTCGATGAAATGGATTGCCAGGTCGGTCTGTGTGTCAGGTTCCCATCCGTCGATGCAAATCTTCGCGTCCGTGTCTCGATAGTAGAATGAATTGAAATACTCATGGGAGAAGTTCGATGCGGCCCAGTAATCGAATCCATGACGTTTAGGACCCGGAGGAACAAACTGTCCTTCGGATAGGTTCATAGCGGAATGGCCGTTGAGGTGCCATTTGCCGATATAGCCAGTCTGGTACCCTGCATTCTTCATGATCTCCCCCATCGTGACTTCGGTTTCAGGCAGGGGAGGGCCGTTCGTCACAACCCCGTGGCTCATCGGAAACTTCCCGGTTAGAAGAGATGCCCGGGCGGGGCAACAGAGCGGGTACGTGGAAATGGCATTCGTGAGGCGGATGCCTTCTTGCGCCAGGCGGTCGAGATGAGGGGTAATCATCTGCTCGTTGCCCGCGCATCGCATATCCATACCTCGCATCTGATCAGCAAAGACGAACAGAAGATTTGGGTGGTCAGCATCGATCTGCTTTTCAGGCAGGTTTTTCATTTTACCCCTTGTTTGTCCTCTTCTCTCGTCCCCCACGTTTGATGGGAGCTTTGCTACATGGAGATCGAGCTCTCGGAGGCTTTCAGTGATGGATCCAGTTTCTCAAGATGTGTTCTAAGACACCGTGCCACAGTTTTTCCGAGGAGATGAGATCCTTCCGGTGTGAAGTGGCCCCCATCCTCATTCAGATATCGATCTCGACCGGCTGACATCACAACTGAGTACAAATCATCAATTTCCACGTTGAGCTTCCGGGCCACTTCCACTGCCACGCGATTGTAGGTTGCGACATCAGTTCCCCAACGTTCAAACCCTTTCCGCTGCTTGTGCCAGAGCTCGTTCACCGGCGTCGTCGTTGCCCAGATGATCAAGCCTTCTGTCTGCTGTTGAATTCTTTCCAGGATTGTCTGCACGTTCGCTCGATATGTCTCGATTGGGACGAAGGGCAGATCGCTCCCAGCTAGTCTTTTCAAGTCGTGGAGCCCGCAATTGATATGAACGATATCCGGGCTCCGGGATAGGACCCACTCATCGAGGTGCCGCAAGATATTCTCACTGTCCTCTCCGTTCTCAGCCGGACCCCAGACTTCAGCAACACCTTCGAGTTCGGCATAAACAGTACCTTCGTACCTCATCCGAATGGAATCTCCAACCAAGATCACCCTTTTCATTGTTATCTCCTCATCATTGCAGATAAGATTCTCGGGAAAATCATATCACCCTCTCATTGCGAGAGTCAATGTCTTCGAAGTATCGAGGATTGAATCGAAATGATCTCCTTGACCCAAGCTGCATGTCAGTTACGAAAACAAAGTGCCAAGTGTCCATAACCAGGTCTGATATGTCGCCAGCCAAGAAACCCCGCTTTTCTTCAACGATACAACGACGTCCTTCTTTTTCACTCTCGAGAGAATTCAAGTATCGTGACCGAGTGTTTGGGAAAATGAAAAGCCGCATTGTCTCCCGACCACTCAATTTCCCTTTCACCGACGGTGATGTTATGTGGATTCTCGAAAGTGTTTTCCGTCATGTAATCTTCGCCATCAAGCCAGATCACCTTCCCTCTGGAGCGTGACTCCCAACCTTCAAGAGAGATCTCCGTTTCTATCGGTTCTGAGTCGTGCCGATTGATGACTGCGAGATAAAGGTTTTTCCCATCCTCGCTCAATGTTGCCGATGCATCCAGATATGGAATCTTGCCTATTGCCTGCGGGCGACCCGTCTCATATTCGGGGGCAGGAAACGTCTCGCACCCAACCAGAGAGTTGAGCAAGATCGGACCTTGATGGTTCAGGTACATTTTGAAGATGAGGTATTGGGGATTGAGAAATATCCTGGATCGATTCACGCGAATCAACGGGAGGCAGTTGACCATCATAGATATGTTGGCCAACTTCACGACCCGACATTGCCTTCGAAAGGCATGGAAAACCCCCGCCGTGTAAAGTCCGTCCCTCAACGCAAAATCAACCTCGTGATGAGGCTCGTTGTACGCCCAGCAATTCCATTCGTCAAATGCAATGGAAACTTCAGGTCCGTTCGGGAGCATGGATCTGATCTCTTTTCCGGTTAAATCAATTTGCTCCTCGATACCGTACGGCGAAGAAACGATATAGTAATAGAACTCCCGCGCAAACTCTGGATTCTCCAGGTCCTTTTTCTTCATCTGGCCTCGATATTTCTTCGCATACGAGTGCAACGAGACGTAGTCAGTGAATCCATTCGTGATGTTCAGAAGCACTTCATTCCAGTGAGTACAAAACCATGAGCGAGCACCTACCGCTACAATCTTTATGGTGGTATCGACTGCTCGCATTGCTTTTGCGAGAGCCAAATGCCGCCTCGAATATGTTCCTTCATCGATGTGGCCGCCCTGCCAATTGCCGTAACTCTCGTTGCCAATCCCCCACAACACAATCCCGTACGGTTGCGGGTGCCCGTTGGCTGCACGCTTCGAGCCATATTCGGAGTCAACCGTGCCATTGCAGTATTCGACGAGGCGAGCTGCCTCTTCTGGTGTTCCATCGCCGCTATTGACAGCCATATATGGTTTCGCACCCGTCAACAGGCAAAGCTCCGTGAATTCGTCAATGCCCACGTCATTCGCCTCCCACTCTTCGTGCGATTCCCACTCTTCTCCTCTAACCCCGCACCGGGCGTAGTTGGGACGCGGAGGGCGCTTGTCACGATCACCAATTCCGTCTTCCCAGTGATAATATGATACGAAGTTGCCACCGGGCCAGCGGATATTCGGCGGTCTGATTGCACGAACCGCTTCGATCACATCTCTCCGGTATCCGGATACATGATCCGTGGTCATCAACGAAGCCGTCCCGAGCCAAAGAGTGCCGCTGCCTTGAAATGTGATCGTGAAGTTTGCATGAGGATCCGTTTGAGATGATCGAAGCACAAATGAACAACGCGTCCAGTCCGCGTCCGAAAGGACGATCTCCTGTTGGGCGTACACCCCATCTTCCCCTTCCAGTGCCACAATGATCGGCGATCGTACCCCTTCCTGCTTGAGGTTGAGGCGAACCTCGTAAGACTTGCTGCTCTCCAAAAAAAGGTCCCCTTGGCCAACGCCTACTCTGTGATTGGACTCTTCTTTACTCGCAATCTTCTGGGATTGGCTGCCACAATAGTAGATTGTATTGTCGTGCATGAAATGGATCCTTGGGGTCCGTCCAATCGGACACCAGGGTCTCACAACGCCGTATTGGTTACCCTCTCCATCGTCCGCTTCAAATTTACGATGCTTGAGCATTTCAGCCCAGAGGCCGCCGAAGAAACAGTGATATGTCATCTCCAGGAAATGGCCGTAGATATTCTGATCAATGAAGCCGATCCGAGTACCGGCATTTACAGAGATCTTGCCTTTCACAGAAACCTCCGTCGTCTTGAGCAGCTGCAGTCCTTACGGTCAACGTTCGATCTGAAGGAGCGTCTGGAGCTCTCTGATGTTGACATGCCTCGGTTCGACACCGTGTCGGCAGGCCAGTGCCGCAGCGACGCCTGCCGCTCCTCCAGTGGCCATTGCAATTTTCTGAACGCGGTACGAAGACATGGCCTCATGGCTGCCGCTGATACACCTACCCGCCATGAGCAGACCGTTCGTCTCACGCGGGACCAGACACCCATAGGGAATATCATATGGCTGAACTTTCATCGAAAATCCGTCCGCCTGGCCGGCACCGCTCGGATTGTGGATATCGATTGAGAACTTTGCATCGCGAACTACGGCGGTGTCCCACTTTCGCCCTTCCAGCAAGTCGGCTTTTTCCAGGTAGTCTACCCCAAGAAAGCGTCTTGTTTCACGAACTCCCACCGCCATTGGCATCTTGGAAATAAATGATCCTTCATAGCCAGGGGCGTGCTTACGGAGAAAGCCCATTATCCTAACTGCCTGGCGTCGACCCTCGAGCTCCGCGCGTGTCAGGTCCTCGACAATGGTTCCGTCGACGTTGTTTATCTGCGTTGCGTTGATAATGCGCTCTCCTTCGTGCTCAGTTTCGTAAACACGAATGACCCCGACCTCTTTAGGCAGTTCACCGCTTATACATCCGCGCATGACGATTTCCTGCCAAGAACCTTCCGGAATTCTCACCTCGAGGGCCTGTTCTTCGTTTTCACAGAGGAGAGCATGTGATTTGTCCACCCCTCCCACTAGGAACACAATGGACATTGGCTGCATCAGGCGATCCGTTGTCCGGCCTTTCTCAAACGCTGAGCCAGCTGCAAACGCCACATCACCGTCCCCTGTCGCATCAACGATCACTCGAGCTCCAATCGGCAGTATCCCCTGTTTTGTCAGAATTCGAACGCCCTTGACGCAATTGTTTTCGGTAATCGCGTCAAGGACCCATGAATGGAGCAGGATGCTTGCCCCTGATTCTATGAGTAGATCCGCATAGAGCACATCAAGGACGTTGTAGTCCATTTTATGATTTTGCAGGTACTCGAAAATCTCCTCCGCAATGCAATTCTCCGCTCTGCCCATAAACGGTTGAACTAGATTTATGGTTGTAGCGCCACCGAGCCGACCGTATCGTTCTATGAGCAGGGTCTTCACACCTTGCCGTGCCGCTCCCAGGGTCGCTCCTATTCCTGCCGGACCGCCCCCCGCAACCAGGACGTCGACCTCCTTCCAATAGCCATGTGAATCCACCTTTGTCAATTTGACCTTCACATCGATCACCTCAAAATTTATGGGAGTCGATCAGAGGGTTTTCTCTTGATGCTTGAGCAATAGCGTCTCCACGGACTCGACCTCCTCAGCGGACAATTCACAACTTCCTGCACGAACGGTCTCCTCGATCTGAGCTGGTCGCCTTGCGCCCACGATCGCTGAAGTGACTTCAGGTCGTCTCAGGCACCATGCAATTGCAAGCTCTCCTACAGTTCTGCCTCCGCGTTGAGCAAGAGGACGCAGTCTCTCAACTGTCTCCAGAATCGATGTCAGTTTCGGTTCTTGAAACATGTGATCGCGACGGCGGTGGTCATCTTCTGGAAGGTTCTCGACGCGTTTTCTGTCGAATGTTCCCGTCAGGAGCCCCTTCTGCATCGGGCTGTAGACCAAAACCCCGATGTCGTTGCTGGCACAGAACTTCAGGGTCTCTCTTTCGACATCACGCCTCAA
>JBGPAN010000098.1:0-10384 GCA_041480785.1 Bacteroidota bacterium
AGCCTATTCTGCACAGGCCATCACCTACACATTTGATGCAAAAGCTTCTTCAGGCATATTCAGTGGCACCAAGACAATGACTTTGACTCTGTCTGATAACTAAGCTCGGCACTGATGTCTGGATGATCCTCGGCTGATCGGAAGCGATCAGCCGAATCTCATCAGAGAGACAAAACAGAGGAAAAGATCGATGAATCGCAGATACAAAAGCATCGCAAAAGCAATCCTGGCAGTAATGACGCTGATGGTGTTGACGCTGACAAACGCATGCGCACAACAAGCGATTGCAACCCAGGTACTCACGCTTCAGGTTGTCGAAGCAAACAAAATCGACATCAGCCTAAAGGCGGTCACACTTGTTATTGACCAGGCGTCCCTCGAATCCGGCTCTCCAGTGGAAGCTGTCAACGAGGATGGCGTTTTGGTTTGGGTGACCAACGGCGACAGCAAGAAAATCACGGTAGTAAGCAACAATCCCTCTCCCCGTTTTCAGGTGAAGCTCCAGGCGGTCAATGTTTCTGGCTCGGCAGGAGTCGCTGCCCCGGAAGCGGTCCTTAACGACAATACGACGAAAGATCTTATCAGTGGCATATCGCGGAGCTCGGGAAGATGCAAGATACGGATGACAGCTTCTGCGAAGGTTGCCAATGGCGTTGGAACCGAAACATATGCAATTACCTATACAGTCACAGGGGGCTAGGAGAACTGCATCCTGTGCCACGCTTGAATCTCATTTTGATTGGCTCTATATTGAATTCCAGCACTTCAATCTGGCCTGCGCATCTGATCGTTTGAGGAACCTGATCCCGTTGAAAACGAAACTCTCACTCTTCGTCATGTTCGCGGCTCTCTTGAGTATCACGCCAGTGTTTGCGCAGAATCCTCAGACGGTCACTGTCAACTTTTCTCCCCTTACCCTTTTGTCGGTCACCCCAAACGTCAACTTGTCGATCGACGGAACCGGAGTAGTGGCCGGAGTCGATCAGATGACCACAACGGACCAAAGCTCGAGGTTGTCTTGGGGAACGAACGCGACTCCGATGCGAATCACTGTTGCCACCGGTCTCGCAACGCAGAAGTTCGCACTGAAGGTGCTTCCGATCAATGTGTCTTCTTGGGGGGCGTCGACAGTGACCTACCAAGAGGTTACCCTGACGATCGCTGCTCAAGATCTGCTTCTGGGAGTTGGCTGCTCAAGAGGCTATTGTGATCTGAAGTACACTGGTGTTGCTCTGGCTTCCCAGGGAGTTGGTTTAGACACGCATACGATTACTTTCACCATAACCAACTGATGAACGTGATTGAATATTCATCATATCGCGACTTCTGGCGAAGAGATCGGATCGCAGTGCTTGTATCGATGCTTTTCGCACTTTCCGTTTGTATGACTCCAAATGCAAAAGCGCAGACCGTCACCATCAATGCAAACGGATGGTCTCACACGTTTAGCTTCACGACCGCGGTCGCAGGAAACGAGCCCGTTCCGCAGTCAAACGCGCTGACAACGCTCAGCTACGCGGGGCTTGGGGGTTCGAAAATTGGCAAGATTACTGTCACCGCAACCGGATCCGGGACGTGGCATTCAATGAGTGTTGTGGCAACCAACTTGACCTCCACTAAGGGCACTCCGGGTGTTGCGCAGACGGTTTCCCTGACAAATGGCGGCACATTTGATTTTATCACGGGCATTTCAGCGAACGCCAAAAACTGTTCTGGCAACATACAGTACACCTCTTCACCTCTTTTCTCGGAGGGGTCCGGAACCTGCACCTACTCGATTACCTACACGCTAACTCAATAGGTATCAATATGAAGAGAACCCTACTAAGTGCGTTTCTTCTCGTTCTTGCTTTCAGCCCAGCAAGATCCCAGGTGTCGGTCATCGGCGAACTCAGTCACGATAAAGAAGTGCGTGCCGGAGAAACGTACGAAGGAGCGATCTCCGTGAGGAACGATACGGAGGAGCCGCAGGAAGTGAAAGTCTATCAAACTGACTATACATTCTTCAGCAATGGTACAAACAACTACGGCGAGCCGGGGACGACACCACGGTCAAACGCGAAATGGATTTCTTTCAGACCGAGTTATTTTACCGTCCCCGCGCACGGGACATCATCAATCAACTACACGGTTGTAGTGCCTGCGGAAACGACAGAACAGAAGCTGGTCGGTTCCTTTTGGAGTATGTTGATGATCGAGGGGATCGGCAAAGGTTCTGCCGAATCCACGGCCAAGAAGGATCCGACGAAGACACAGATGGGGATACAACAGACCGTTCGCTACGGAATCCAGATCGCAACTCATATCGCTCAGACCGGTACGAAGAAGATAAACTTCGTCGATACGAAATTGGTCGCAAAGGATGATGGCAAGCACTTTCTCCAGGTTGATGTCGAGAATACGGGTGATGTTTGGATGCGCCCCGAAATGTATGTCGAAGTGTTCGATGACAAAGGGAACTCGAAAGGCAAGTTTCCAGGCATTCGATACAGACTCTATCCAGGCACATCAGTGCGCCAAACGATTGACCTGAGCTCTCTTCAGAAGGGGGCGTACAAAGCTCTCATCGTTGTTGACAGTGGAGGCGATGACGTGTACGGTGCCGAATTCAACCTTAAGTTCTGACGATCAATTGTGAAACAGTGGACGCACATACATCCGGTTTTCCGAAACCGGATTTTTTTTCTTCTTTCGCTGTTGGTTGCGTGCCTCCAACCGGCGGTCGCCAGACAATCGCGTGTTCTTGATGTCACGTCAACAAAGGGGACGCGTGTTGAAGCACTCCCCGGAAAGTTGTTGACCCTTTCATTCAGGGTGACAAACACATCGACCACGAGGCAACGGTTTGAATCCGTTATCTCCGTCCCGCCGGGTTGGCGAAAGCTTGCCGGAGAGTCTCAATTCGATGTCGAGTCAGGGGCAAGCGACATTCGCCTCGCGAACATTTCCGTTCCGGCCGAAGCGCCCGCTGGCGAATATCAGCTCCGATACGGTATCAGGGATCAAACGAGCCCGACGCCGATAGAAGAGGTGAGTGTGACCGTTGTCGTAGTGGCAATCCGCACGGTGATATTGAGGCTCATGGATTCTCCCCGCCTCGTGCTGGCTGGTGAGGCATACGTCTCTCTCTTTCTTCTGGAGAACAATGGCAATGTACCGTCCATTGTCGACCTGAAAATCCGATCGAGCAACGGCTTTCCCGGAGTTGCCGACTCCTCTCTTGTTCATCTCAAGCCCGGGGAATCGCGTTCCATCAAGGTTACAGTCCGGACAGATGTGAAACTCTTAGCCCGCGTGAAAGACATACTTGAAGTAACGGCAGAGACCGATCGCTCAGTTGCGGCTAGCGCAAGTAGTGGTGTTGATGTTGTGCCAAGGGTCACCGGAGTCGAAGACCTTTTCGTTGAATTTCCGATCCAGGCGACTGCGCGGCTCGCAGGTCAACAAGGCAAGAATGGCCCTCAGTTGGAAATCGTTGGCGTCGGTCCGCTTGATCAGACGCGAACGGATCGACTCGACCTTCTTATTCGAACACCCGATATTCAGAAGCAGTCAATTCTTGGCCAACGAGATGAATACCATCTCTCCTATACGACAAAAACGTACGGAGTCTACCTGGGGGACAAGAGTTTCAGTCTGTCTCCTCTCACAGAGTATAACCGATATGCTTTCGGAGCCAGTGCAATCGCAAGTTTGCAGGAGTTCTCCGTCGGAGCATTTGTCAATGAAATGAGAATGGGAGATCCGGGCCAGAAGGAATGGGCGGGATTTGTGGGGTACAAAGCCAATGAGAGAGCGTCCTTTAGCATCAACTATCTGGGAAAGAGAGATCAGGGATCAGGCAGTGTTCTTTCCGTTCGTAGCATTGTGAAACCTTTGAGTGGAAATGAATTCGATTTGGAGTACGGTCTTGGCACATTTGAGGGTAGAAGTGATCGGGCATACAGTGCCCGATGGAATGTTTTTGAGAACTGGATCTCCTCTGAGATTCAGTACTTGCACGCGGGGCCCGGCTATCCAGGATATTACAGGGATGTTGACTTCAAGAACGTGACCCTAAACCTCTCACCTATCAAGAACATAAAGATCGAAGGGTACTATCACGATGAGGAGCGAAACCTTGACCGCGACAGCACCTTGCTGATTGCACCGGGCAATCGTTACCTTCTGGTGGGAGCGGGATTTTCCGACCTGATCGCGGTCTACTACATGATGAATGCGCAGCGGGATCTTCTGCCCAAACCAAAACTTCAAAAGGAAGAGAGGTCATGGCAAGTGAGAGCGAGCCAGACGCTCGCTGGTGTGACGTTGGTCGCGAATGCAGACTTCGGTACCTCCGAGGACCAGTTGACAGGGATGAGCAGCCCCCTTCGGCGCTATAGCCTTTTCGTGAATCTCAATCCGTTGCCAGGCCTGAGTCTCGGACTTTCATCTGAGTACTCCAAGGACGTGGACCCCACCACCTTGGAAGAACAATCCCTCCTCTCCGGAGGAGTGCGCTCAACGGTCAGCTTTGGGGTTGACACGCGGTTTGCTGCATCGCTCTATGCCACGCGAACACAGGGGCCATTCAGTCAGACGTACAGCCTTTTCGATGTCAGCTTTGAACACAGATTCTCCTTCGGCCACTCAGTCGCGATACGGGGCAGGCAGACGATTCTTGCTTTGGCAGGAACGGGAAAAGAGATTGCTTATCTCGCAGAGTACTCAGTGCCAATCGGGATCCCCATCGCCAGAAGAACCGAGTACGGCCGTCTGATTGGTAAGGTGGTGAACGCAGAGACCGGAAAAGGGATTCCTAATCTGCTGGTGTATACGGGTGGTGCCACAGCAGTGACGGATCGCGACGGTCAGTATTATTTCCCGGCACTCAAGCCTGAGAAGCAGTACGTTCAGGTGGACATGGGGAACATCAATTTGAACCTGGTGGCGCTGCAGCAACTCCCGCAAGAACTCGATATCGTCGGTGGCAAGGAAACGCGATTTGATATTGCTCTCACGAGATCTGCCATGGTCACTGGGGTTGTCCTTCTCTACACGTTCCGGGAACAATCTCCCGGAGATACATCTCAGCCCGCGTTGATTGAGCAGGGGGGACATTCAAACGTCATCCTCGAATTGTCGAATCCTCAGGAATTGAACCGAAGAGTCTCAGACAGCAAGGGTCGGTTCAGTTTTACCGGTATCCGTCCCGGCAAGTGGACACTCCGTATCCTTGAGGGCAACCTGCCTCAGAATACTTACTTCGAGAAAGACTCGTACAACATCGATGCGGCTCCGGGGGCTTCAATGGAGTTCACGTTCAAGGCTCTTCCCAGGAAGCGACGCATTCAGATTCTGCAACAAGGAAAAACACTCGAGGCTCCTCCTCAAAAGGAAAAAGCTCCGGAAGCTGTTCCGCCGAAAACGAAGCGCAATGAACCTGCGCCAAAAGCCAAAGCGATCAAGCGAACGCCGAAGAAGGACACTCCGTCGTCGGATGCTCCGCGCTAGCTGAAAACATCTGCCGAAAGATCTTCAAGTAATTGGATTCACACAACATTTGCTTCGCCTTGCGTATGACGTGTTTCTCTCGTCCATGCTCTGAGCGGGAACGGCGTCGCTTTCCCGCCGGGCGTTGAGCACCTAGTCATTGCGAGGAATCCCGTTAGTTCTTCTCGGGACGACGAAGCAATCTATCGACGGACAGATTGCTTCGCACAAAACGCTCGCAATGACTCTATGCTCTCCCGCCATTCGTTGAAACGCCTGCCCGCCAGGAAGGTTTAATGATGGCAGGCGGGAGCGGCTGGTTTGAACACCAAACCCCTCCGGGGTTTTGTTGACCCGAAGCCGTCGACTTGAGTCGATGGCTGGATCATCAAGCTGACTCGATGTCCCCCTTGACGGACGTGACCCCGCCAAAAAACGTCGGGGTAAACAGAGCACGTCCCTCCATTTGCATGGATATGGAGGTCTCGCCTTGACTTAGTCAAGACGGACTTCTCAAGTCCGCAGGGGGTCGACTCGAGCCTACCTCCTCCAATCCGGTCTTGCCTCTTAGGCTGTTGAGATATCGCTCTGCCGCGAGTTCTGGCCATGTAGAAACTACAAAGGCGACACTCCTGCGAGACATCTGCCTCAAAAAGATACCCGTGTAATCCGCGACACTGTAAGAACTTAAGAAGGCGTCAAAACCGTCTCATTCCCATGGGGCGTGGCATCTGGTTTGTGAGTTTGTCAGGGAAAGAAACCTGACTCCTAATCCAATTTGTTCTTGAATTTGACAAACCAATTTGACTACATTGCACCAGTGATGACAATCACAACTTCCAAAACACTCCTTCTGATTTCCCTCTGTCTGCCGAGTCTTGCACTGGCTCAAAGCAGTGTCAGCGTTTCTCAGACCGTTACCGTTGAAGTCAGACCTGTGACTAAAATTGCCGTGACCGGAAACCCCGGACCCTTGTTTGTTACAGATATGGGCTCTGGATCAGACGCACTCACCGTGAGCGACAACAGCACGAAGTACAGCATGCTGACGAATCTCGAGAACATGAAAATCGTTGCATCGATCAATGGACCGATGCCTCAAGGGACGAAGTTGATGATGAAACTGGAAACCAGCGCCGGGTTGAGCAATGGGTTTGTAGATGTTTCCAATGCTTCGACACCCGTCGATGTTGTCACCGGTATCAACAAGGGAAGCGATCGCAATCAGTCAATCACTTATGCGTTCGCTGCGGACCCGTCGGTTACGCAAGTGAATTCGGATTCAAGGGTTGTCACACTCACGTTGACAAACTAATGTTGAGCAAGATGAAATGGACGAGGAACATACTGTGTTTATTGGTGTTTTGTGCGTTTTCTGCCGTTGAGCTTTCTGCTCAGACTACAAGTTCTGCCGCACAGGTTGTGACCTTTGGTGTACGAAGGATCGCGTTACAGGCGCCCACTGCATCGTATGTCGCGAACACGATGAATCAAAATCCCGTCAAAGTTACGGCTGGATCTCAATCGCGATTTCAAGCTGCTGTCGAACTTAGAACGACAACATCAGAACAGACGCTTTTGTCTGAGGAACCCGCGATGAATGCCGGCGTAAGCAACCTGCGGCCTGTAGCTGCAACGCACGCATCGGACTTGTACAACTCAAGATCACCTCTCACAAAGTCGTTACCTCCTGGTAAACTGGTTGTGACATTCACTGAGTAGCTGCTGCAATACATCCTTCTCCCGTTGTTCAGATTCCTCGTTCTGCTCCTTCTTTTTTTCAGTGACACTTACGATTTCGATTTCCATACTGCTTTGAGAATCTCTCATCGAATCGTCTTCCGCGTAGAACGCCCGCGAATGGAATTCGACAGTATTTGCGAGCAAAATCGCATTTTTTTCTTCATTCCCGCCAGTTTTTGAGCTAATATACGGTTGAGACCGTAGTCACATTCCATTTTCACCGTATTTTTGAAATTACGGTGTGCGATTGATGGTTTCTCTTGCCCTTCCAGTGCACATTTGATCAGAAAAACAAACTGAAGTCCTGTAATCACCTGCGTGCACTGGAGATAACCCGTGCGAGAGACAAGAATTCTTATTGCAGATGACCATCGAGACTTACGAAAGGTCATGACAGATTTTCTCAACGACCTGCCGAATGTCGTCGTCGTGGGAGAAGCGTGTGATGGCGTCGAGGTCATCGACAAAATGGAGCAGCTGGACGCGGACGTTGTGCTGATGGATATCACAATGCCGCGGCGAAACGGACTGGATGCAACACGCATCATCAAGCATCGTTGGCCGCTAAAAAAGGTCGTCATCGCGACGATGCACGAGAGCAGCTTTTATCGTGAGTTGGCGAAGGAAGCGAACGCAGACGGTTTCGTTCTCAAATCATCCTTGAAGGACAATCTCCGGGCATTGTTTGGCGAAGCCGGAATGTCTCTTGTCGGTATCACAGCATAATGGCATCGCAATTGGATGCCGGGAAAGTCAACATGAAAACAATCAAGATACTCCTTGCAGATGACAACGACGGATTCCGTCGAGCACTCTTCCTGTTTCTCGAACAGCAGGAGCAGGTGGAGATTGTCGGCGAAGCGAAGGATGGGGTGGAGGCGATTGAACTGGCGGAGAAGTTCCATCCCGATCTCATTTTTATGGATCTCGATATGCCAGGTCGGGACGGGTTTGAGGCGACACGGGAGATCAAACTTCGTTCTCCGCACACGAAGGTGGTTGTTCTCTCGATGCATGGCGCCGACATCTACCGTCGGAATGCGTGGCGACATGCTGCGGACGGGTTTGTCGACAAGGCGGAGATGAAAGATGATTTGCTGGAGATCATCTCCAGAGAGCATGGACGACTTGCAGCAAGTGCTGTAACTGTGGAACATAAACAGAAGTGATGCACGGGCGGCATTCGACATTGTGTTCAAGTATGATGGTTTCTTGAGTTGGAATATTGGACCCGCGCAATAATGCATAGATTCGTTTCCATATTGGCGAAGAAACTCCGGCCGCTCGAGCTGACGGTTGCGATCGTGCTGACGAATGCAACAGCGCCCGACAGGCGGGTATACGATGTGATACACAACTTCGCCATATCGAGTATTAAGGTCTTGGTAGCAGACGATCATGAGGGATTTCGAAAAATCGTGGCGGAGCAACCGAACTGTCTCACCAGATCAACCGTGCTGATGGCACGGAGTGCGGCATATGAGTATGGGCACCATCAAGACAGAAACAAATGAACACAAAGATCGATGTGCCGGAACTTGTCTTGTAACAGACCAGGCATTGCAGGAGGTAGCAGCATGAATAGAGTGAAAGTGCTTTTAGTCGATGACCATGATAGGTTTCGACAGAGTGTCGCCGCTTTTCTTAACGAGCAAGGTTCCGTGGAGATCGTCGGTGAGGCGGTCAACGGAGATGAGGCCATTGCAAAAACAGAACAACTGCGTCCTGATCTTGTTTTGATGGATGTAGATATGCCGAATCGTGATGGGTTTAAAGCGACACGGGAGATCAAGCTCCAATGTCCGGAGACGAAAGTTGTGATCCTCTCGATGCATGGAAGTGACATCTATCGCCGCGCTGCGTGGCGACATGCGGCGGACGGATTTATTGACAAGAATTCTATGAAGGACGCTTTGCTCGCCCTTATCTCGGATGGGTACGTTCGACCTGCGAGTGTAGCGCTCAACGCATTGTAGCAGAAAAAGGTAAATGATTTACCAGAAACCAAATATCGATTTAATGGATCTCTCCCGATCGTGAGTCAGAAGAAGCACATATCGCTTCTTATGAAGTGCTTGCGGGCATCGGCGCAGTGGTACGCGGTGGTGATCCCGTTGCTCACGCTTCTGACGCTCATCGGGAGCTCGACGGCTGTTTTTGCACAAGCACGCTTCTCTGTAGCAACCGGTAACTGGAATTCCACAGCCACTTGGTCGGCATCATCGGGTGGAGCATCTGGTGCTTCCGTGCCAATAGCCACAGACGCAGTGACAATCGAACGAGGCTTCACCGTAACAGTCGACATCAACAATGCAGTATGCGCGAGCGTTCAGGTCGGAGGCTTAGTTACAGGTAATGGTACACTCGCCTTTGCCGCGAGCTCTCAGCTGACGGTGTCAGGCTCAGTCACTCTCGGCAATGTCGCTCGCACTGGAAGTTTGGACTTTACAAGCGGAGGCCGACTCCAGATTGGAGCCGCGCTTACTGTCACCACGATAGGTACGTTTACGCCCGGCACCGGCACAATTGAATATAACGCGGCTGGTGCCCAGAATGTGGCTACCACCACAGCTCTCGTGAGTGGTTACAACAATCTCACGCTCTCCAACTCGGGAGCGAAGACATTTCCTGCCGGGACAACAACGGTGAACGGCATTCTTTCGATGGAAGGAACTGCAACCGCAACCGTAACAGGGACCCTGACCTATGGTGCAGCAGCGACACTGCAATACAACACAGCAACCGGACGCACCGTCGGTGCGGAATGGTTGGCGACATTCCCGGCAGCTGGTTCTTCAACTGGAGGAGTACTAATTGCCAATACCGGAACGATAACCTTGAACGCCGCCAAAGTTGTTAATGCTCCGCTTACCATCAACAGTGGTGCAGCGCTTACAACAGGAAACTTCCAATTGACGTTTGGCGGCAACTTTGTCAATAGCGGTGGCACATTTACTGCTGGTAGCTCCCCGATCGTCATTGCGAATACGGTGGTAACGCAGAGTATTGCGGGCTTTACGACAACCGGTCTGGTTTCGATGACAAAGACCGGCGGCACAGCAACGTTCACGGGTAACGTGAATGGCGCCGCTTTGACGATCAACGGCGGTGGCGGAACGCTGGACCTTGGGAGCGGGCTGACGCATACGTTCACAGGTGTTGTGACCCT
>JBGPAN010000099.1:0-10379 GCA_041480785.1 Bacteroidota bacterium
CCCGGCTCAACGACGAAATTCAGTTTTGCATCGAGGAATCCGAAGTCATCTTTTCCCAGGGAGAACGTAACAGTCTTTTTTTCGTTTGGATCCAGAGCCACTCTCTTGAATCCTCTGAGTTCTTTCACTGGCCGGGTGACACTTGCGACAGGATCATGCACATACAATTGCACAACTTCCTCACCCTGGCGGCCACTGGTGTTTTGAATATCAACGGACACTTCGACTGTGCCAGTCGGATTGATCTTCGCAGGCGTCAGCCGCAGGTTGCTGTACGAGAACGTCGAATAGCTGAGACCAAAACCGAATGGGAACAATGGCTTGCCACTGGTTCCAGCATAGTTGTCGCTCCTGCCCGTTGGTTTGTGATTATAGTAGAGCGGGACTTGTCCAACAATCTGCGGGAAGGTGATCGGCAATTTGCCGCCGGGGTTGTAGTCGCCAAACAAGACATCAGCGAGAGCATTGCCCCCCTCCTCACCGGTGTACCACGCGTCGACAAGCCCTGCAACGTTGTCAACCCAGTTCTTCATTGTCACAGCACTTCCCGCGTTTAGCACAACAATCGTCGGAGTACCTGTTTCAAAGACAGCACGAATGAGATCTTCCTGTAGCCCCGGGAGATCAAGGTTCGCACGATCGTATGCCTCGCCTTCAATGATACCGACTGCGACAATGGCAACATCGCATTTCTTCGCAGCCTCGGCGGCCGCCTGGATGAGAGGATCGACGGTTCGTTTCATATCCCACACGAGACTGGCGTAGGCCCAACCCAGGTTCTCGTAGTACTCGATTTTGAGATCATAGTGGCGTCCAGCTTCGAGCTTCATCGAGACAACATCAAGAGTCGCACTGCGGTCGATCCAGCTATCAATGAGCAGCTTCCCGTCAATCCAGAGCCGGACTCCATCATCAGAACAGAAACCGAGGGTGTAGATGCCTGACGACGGAGGGACGAGCTTTCCCGTCCACCGGGCGGAGAACTCGTCCTGAGGGATTGTTGGGTTGGGTGAACCTGTCGCCCAGGCGAAATCGATTTTTTCGTCAATGCGCACGAGAGAGGGTCTTCCCGCCAGCTCTTTGTTTTTGAAGTACTCACCCTTCAATCCATGCTCACCAGGTTTTCCGCCTCCCGGAAGAAGGAACTCAGACCGAATCGCCGGGAGGGCAGCAAATCCAACGTTACATCCCTTTTCAAAAAGCACCGTTGTATTGGATCCGACTTTTGTTCTGATGCCATCGAGCAGGGATACCGTTTTCATCCCGAACCCGCTGTATCCTCCCAGATTCACACTGTCTGCATTAGGGCCGATAACAGCAATGGATTTCAGGTCCCTTTTCAATGGCAAAATGTCTTTTTCATTCCTCAAGAGCACGATAGCCTTGCGGGCAGCTTCGCGAGCCAATGCTCGATGATCTGGCGCATCATTGAGAGCCGCAGCGGCCTGAGGATCGACGTACGGTTGTTCAAAAAGCCCGAGATGGAACTTCGCGCGCAGAACATTCCTCACCGCCTCATCGACCGCCTTCATCGAAACAGATCCGTCCTTTGCTGCCTCCAACAGCGGCTCCCCATAGAACTTGATGTCCGGCAGCTCCATGTCAAGCCCGGCCTCGACCGCCTGGATGGCGCCTTCCTTCGGAGTCGCAGCCACGAAGTGCTTTTCCATTATCCCTGCGACCGAGTTGTAATCCGAGACGACGAATCCCTTGAATCCCCACTCTTTTCTCAAGAGATCCGTCAACAACCATTTGTTTGATGAGGCGGGCGTGCCATCGACGGAATTGTACGATGCCATAACAGACCATGCATTCGCTTCCTGGAATGCGGCTTTGAACGGAGGAAAATAGACTTCACGTAGTTCTCTTTCGGAGATGTTGATGGGGTAGCTATCTCGTCCTCCGTCACCCACGTTTGCGATGAAGTGCTTTGGAGTTGTCAAGACGCCTTCGCCCTCGATGCTCTTGCAGTACGCGACAGCCATTCGAGACTGCAGATATGGATCTTCACCGTAGGTCTCTTCAACTCTCCCCCAACGCACATCACGAGCGATGTTCACCACGGGCGAGAGCACCTGCCTCACTCCCCTGCTTCTCGTTTCCTTGCCGATCACTGTTGCGACCTTCGCCATGAGATCGACGTCCCATGTTGCAGCCAATCCGATTGCTTGAGGAAAACTCGTTGCAGTGTTTGCGACGAGGCCGTGAAGTGCCTCGTCATGGATGATGATGGGAATACCAAGCCGCGTCTTCGCCATCGCGAGTTTCTGGATCTCGTTAATCTTCTCTGACTCCTCCTTTGGGCTCAACGATCGGAAGATCGGACCGATACCACCAATGCCGTTCACCGTCAGATTCTTCCCCCATTCAATCTTCCGGAGCGTGCATTGCAGCTGTGCGACCTTCTCTTCAATGCTCATCCTGGCGAGAAGGTCTTCCACCCTTCGTTCAATCGGGACAGTTGGGTTCTGATACGGCAGTTTCGCTTTCTGGGCGAATCCGAACGATGGAAGCGCTACAAAGAGCACCAGAAGCCAGGCAAGCGAAACAAGGCGGGACAATATTGCGGAAGAGTTCATCGGATACATCCTCCTTTCAGGGCCAAGAGGGGGAGTGACCAATTCTGTGAGAATGCGATCGAAGTGGATTCAGAGGATCAGCCACCGCCAAATTCGCGTGCGGCGGAAAGCAGAGCCAGGTAGTTCTCGTACTTCACATATTCGGGGATGCTGTTGCCGGAGCCAACGCAATAGCCGCCATTGTAACCGGCCTTTTCCACGTTTTCTTTTACGATCCTGCGGATTTGTTCAGTTGTGCCACGTGATAGGATGTCGACGTCGACATTACCAAGCAGACACAACTTGTCCCCGTACCGCCTCTTCACCTCACCGATGTCCATCGCTTTTGGTTCGATGGGATGGATTGCATCGACACCGCAAGCAATGATTTCGTCGAAAACGTCCCAAAGAACACCATCGGTATGATAGAGCAGAGGCTTGTTGAATTTCCGGGCAAGATCGCCAATCCGGCGAAGCCAAGGGAATAAATATTCATGAAGCGTTTCGGGCGAAACGAGTAATCCTCCGGTGAACGCTATGTCATCGCTGTACCACAATGCGTCGACTGCGTCTGACTGTGCGTAGTATTCGAACATACTCATCACGAGCTCGCCCAACTTTTCATTCAGCGCTTTGACAAGTCCGGGATTCTCATAGATTGCCCATGAAAAAGTCTCAAATCCCATCATTTCCCACGTCATCGTGAAAATGTCACCGTATTGGCCGATGACACCCATCCCTTCGGGGAGAATGGATCGCACCTGTTCGAACTTCCAATAGTCGAAATCGGCTTTTGCAGGAAACTGATATCGTTCAATATCCTCTAAACTGGAGATGACTCCTGCCCCTTCAGACGCCCACTTCCGGAGGAGTGTTCCATCTTCATTGAACGTGATGTTTTCTTCAAGGCTGATCTTTGCAGGATTGAAATCGGCAACCGGTTGGAGCTTTATGTAGTCGTAGCCGGCCTTCTGCCAGAACTCGACATCATCCAGCAGAGTCATGATAGGTCTCCCGATGAGCTTTTCTTTGATCGCGGGGTGAACCCCCAGTTCGATCATGGGAACGTGCTCACCCTTCCCCCTTCGCAGAGTCGTCCTGAGCGATTCGAAATCTGGTCTCATCACTTTTTCGTTGATGACGAAAACTTCTGATAGAACGATGCTCTAGGTTTTCTGGTTCAGCACACGTTTCAGTGCACGGATGTAATCAGGATTTGTACCGCAGCAACCACCGATGAAATTTGCACCCGCGGCCTGCATCTTCAGCGCATAACCAGCGAAACTCTCCGGTGTTGAGTTGTACGTCACTTTGCCATTGATGACTTCAGGTAATCCGGCGTTGGGCTTGATCCAGATTGGCAGATTCGTCGTGGTCCTTATTCGCGAACATATGGAAACGATGTATTCCATCCCCATACCACAGTTGGCCCCGATCACGTCGGCGCCGGCCACCTTGAATTCTTCTGATGCCTCTTCCGGCGTAATGCCCATCATGGTCCTTTCGTAGCCCTTGCCGGAATCATATGTCATCGACACAACGACCGGAAGTCCGATTCGTTGGGCGGCCTTGAGCGCACTCCGCGCTTCCGCCAACTCGCTCATCGTTTCGATGACAAAGCCGTGAACGCCTCCCTCCGCGAGTGCTGTCGCTTGTTCCGCGAACACCTCACCTAGTTCGCTCTCGCTGACCTCACTGGAGAAGACCATCTTGCCTGTCGGACCGATTGAGCCAAAAACAAAGGCCGCGTCCTGTGCAGCTTTCCGAGAAATCATTGCGCCAGCTCTATTGATTGCAGCAGCTTTGTCTGAGAGACCATGACGCTCGAGCATGATTCGATTTGCGCCGAACGTGTTTGTCAGAATGATCCGACTCCCCGCGGCGACATACGACGACGCTACCTGCCCAACAGCGCCGGGATTCTCGAGATTCCAATTGTCCGGACATTCGCCGGGTCGAAGCCCAAGATTCTGTATCTGCGATCCCCACGCACCGTCGGTGATCACCGGCTGTTCGGAGAGCAGTTTCTGGATCAATGGATGCATACGTTTCCTTCTATCGTTCTTGTGTATCTCGTCTTCATTCTCTTCCTTCAACCGATCATCTAGCGTTGCGGTTCCGCATCTCTGACGCAGCGGAAACCGACTGTCGCGTTTCTGTCCAGCCCTTGTCCGACCATCAGGAGAATTTGTGGATTGTCGACCCGCTGCGGGCCCCCCTGAATATACCAAACACTTGCCGTTGGATTGTAATAGGAGCCGCCTCTGATCATTCCGAAGTAGTTGCTCCCGTTGTCATAGACGTCGTTCGTCAGTTGCCATACATTTCCGACAAGATCCATGACGCCGAATGGACTCTTCCCGGAGGGGAATAGACCAACTGGCGTTGTTCGGCCGAGACTGTTGTTGCACCTCGTAGAATCGAATTGATTCCCCCACGGATATTTACGGGCATCAGTCCCCTGAGCGGCATACTGCCATTCGATCTCTGTTGGCAGGCGCTTCCCCGACCAATGGGCATAAGCCCTTGCATCGTCGAGACTTACGTTGACTACCGGGTGACTCTCCTGACCTTGTGGAGATTTCCCCCCGACCCAATGCTTCAGGAAATTCACTGAGTCCTTCGGCTTGTAGTGGGTTGCAGTCAGAAATGCTTCGTACTGTTCGTTCGTGACAGGATAGACATCCATGAAGAATCGTTGAACAAAGACGTCGCGACCGTCGGCATAGTCCGGATAGGGGATCGCTTCATTCGGACTGAGAAAGCTCCTCGTTGTTTTGAATTTGAATATTCGCGCCGGGATCTCGACCATTTCGGGTGGCGCATTTCTCGCTACCTGAGTTCGTTCAACTCTCGACACGAGTCTGGGAGTTGCGAGCGGCACGTTGACCACACGCTCATCCAGCAATTCTTTTCCATCGAACAGCTGGACCACGATCTTTTCTTCATGTTGTCCGAGGTGTTCTCGCAGAAAGACTGTACGAGTCCCCACAGGAAACTCCACAAAGCGACAGCTATAGGAAGGCATCCCGGCCCAGACGACCACCTTCTTCCCGTGCGCGGCATCGAAAGTGAGCGAATCCTGATTGATTTTGACGTTAAGCATATTTGGCAACCATGCTATGCAGTCGACATTGCCTTCGCGGCGGGTGCCAAGCCATGACCTGCTGAAGCCATCGACTGTTGCGGGGACAAGTGTTCGATTGTTGACAGTGACGGGTTGCAGTTCTTCATGATGCCACAAACTGACATAGTGACCGCCTGTTGTCTCCTGCACTTCGAACAGTGGTCCGTTGTGGCCCTCCGGCCTGAGGCTATACACTGTGAAGAGCGTCTTCGAATCCCCAGGCCATTGATTGACCCAGATACTGTCAGTCGTTGTGGGTATGAGAGGGGTCCAGGCATATTTCAGGAACGCAGACGAGTTCTCGCGCAGAATCTTTGTCGTCCTACCGAGGTATGCGAACTCTTCATTCATCCAATCGGGTCGACCCGGTCGCATGATGTTCAATTCCACACCGTAGCCATTGAAGAAAGAAACAGCGGTCTCGCGATGAATACGTCCCTCAGCAAGCTGAATGACGCGAAAGATCGCATTGTCAGGTTTGATGAGCTTGTTGAGATTCAACGGTGGCGGCATGAAGATCGCATCATGAACGCGACCGGTAACAATGCCCGGCATGTCTTTCGGTACTGCCATTCCTTCGCTGTAGAGGATGATGCCTGGCTTTACACGATCACCTGCAGCCTGAAACTCCTTGCTCGATTCTCCCCAGGTGTCCAACACAACTCCGTCAGCATCGATGCGCTTTAGGAGAGATTCCATCCCTTTAATGTGCTCCTCGTGGCGTGTGCTCTCGTCCCACGGATTGTATGAGACAAAATACCGACCGCCACGTTGGTGCATCACTCCTGCCTGACGCCGCAGTTCGTCGAGTCCCCCGGGCAGATCCCTGTACATATCCCATTGATTCCGTTGATCCAAACCGAGGCGGGGCCAGGTGGGCCAGATCACGTACGTCTCATAGCCCCCGAGCACATTGTCCTGTTCAGCAATGAACCGGTCAAAGACATATTTGCTTTCAAGAGCGTCGTAGTATTTCTTATCCCAAGCGAACTGAAGCAACAACAGATAGCTGTGTCGAACCCACTCAAGATCCTTCCGCATGTAGAGTGTGTTGTCAAAACTTTGCATGTCGTACAGCCACCGTTGCTGGAACATCATCCGAAGGCCTTCATGCCAATCGCCGGCATGCTCATCAACGAACATAGCATATTGAACAAACCCGCCCGGCTCGAGTATCGTCCTGAACCTACGCTCATCTGCCTTTCCTGATCCCGTCCTTCGGGCAATGGCCGTCAACGATCTTGATGGGGCGACGCTGACGTCGCAGAACCCCATCTCCCAAGCATTATCCGGCAACACAACGCCAATGGGCGCCATTCCCGGCCTGAAGAGCTGCGATCGGCTCAGTCGATGGATGTAGTCGGACGGCCCCGCTGAAATGATGTAAACCCGATCAGATCCCACTCCGAATGGAACAACATTCGATATCTGCTGTTTCTGATTCGACGAATTGCGAAAGATGAGCAGTGCTTTCCACCCTTTGCCGAATTCTTTTTCGACCCTAACTGAACCATTGATGCCCGATTTGTGAGTCCAGAAAAGGCTATCACCCCCACGGCCCGCGTAGAAGTGAAACGCACTTGTTACGGTGTCATTCAACTCGAACGTGAAGAGGGGGAGCGTTTCCTTGCAGGCCACCCGATTGCCATCTCCTGCTACGTACGCATCTACGGAGAGACCTCGAGCGATGGAAAGCTCAAGAGTCTTGACAGACTGTGCATTGCAAAGCGTCGAAACCCACATCGCGGCAACCACAAAGAGAACTCTGGAAATCCTGCGGCTCGATAAGGACGTGATGGAGTGTGTTGGACTGGTCATTGATGATCAGTGTCCAGGCAGAAAGACGGAGTGGTGACTCCAGGAGGTTGCTGAAGACGCCCGTCATCGACTGTCCGAAGGACCCCTACCGGGGAAGTCGACGCCTTCAAAAGCGCGAAACCCTTTGGGTTTTGTAAGACTTGAGCCATCCCCGCCAGACCGCTCGGCGGGCTGGCGATTCATCGGATGGCGTGGCAAATCCGATTTTCAAGAAGCCGCTGGAGGCCCTGATCCCCTAGTTTTCAGTCAGCGGCAGCAAGCATGTTCCCGACAGAATGTGCGTTACGTACACATTGTTTGCTTTGCCTGTTCGCTGACGATATCGTTCCTTCATCGCTTCGACGAAGGTATCGACACTCTTCGTCTCGACCAGGTTGATCGTGCATCCACCAAATCCGGCGCCCATCATTCTGGCTCCAAGGACGCCACTGATGGACGAGGCGCTCTCTACCAGAAAATCGAGATCAGGGCTGCTCACCTGGTATCCTTCCCTGAGCCCGAAGTGCGATCGATACATCTGCTCACCGAATGAACGGAAATCATTCCGTTGAAGGTCTTCGCATGCCCGCAGAACACGTCCATTTTCTTCGACGACATATGCGCATCGCTGAAGAATGATCGGCTCCATCTCATCACGATGCTCGTTCAGAAACTCGATACTGACGTCCCTCAGACTTCTGATCTCAGGCATATGTTTCTGAAGAATCCTTACTCCCGTCTCACATTGTTGTCGCCGGACGTTGTATTCTGAAGAAGCGAGGGACCTTTTTGTTTCCGTCTCACACAAGACAATGTCCAAATCGTTCCGTTCGAAGGGAAAGTACTGGTATGCAAGAGACCGACAGTCGATTTTCAGCACTTTCCGGTCTTCGCCGAAGATATTCGCAAACTGGTCCATGATCCCGCAGTTGAGACCGACGAAGTTGTTCTCGGAACGCTGACCAAGCTTCACGAGGTCCATTCTGCTGATCCCAAAGTCAAACAACCGATTTAAGGCGAAAGCAAACCCGCATTCGAGGGCGGCCGAGGAGGACATCCCAGCACCAATCGGGATATCTCCGCCGAAAACGACATCACAGCCGGGAACTGTGAACCCCATCTCCTTCATTTCCTCGATGACCCCGAGAAGGTAGTTCGGCCATCCTTTCGGTGTCCGCTCAATCGAGGCGATCGGCATCGAAAACTCGTCGTTGAGGTCTGCAGCGTAGAAGCGGCAAAGTCCATCTGCGCGGGGCGACACGACAAAGATCATCGCTTTATCGACGGACGCGGGAAGGACAAATCCCTCGTTGTAGTCCGTGTGCTCCCCGATCAGGTTCACCCGCCCGGGCGATCGCACAACGACCCGCTCAGCACGCTTTCCGACCTTTTCCAGAAACGCCGATTCGATATCTGTTCTACGGTCCGTCACACTACCGATTGCCTGTTATTTGGTCTTAGATTGTCGATTCATAAAAAAGAACAGGAGTCCGGCAGCTATCATCACAACACCCCACCACAGTTCTGGGTGAAGTCGAGAGAGAACGGTTTGTCTCGCGGGGGGACTAAGATAGTTCGCGACACCCGCTACGAGCACCACAGCTCCCATGGCACTGAGCATGAGACCTACGAAATACCATATTGGCTTCATTTCCTTGGATTCTTTTTCCATCGGAGCTCCCGGTTACCAAAAGTAGATGTTGAGAATGATCAGCACAATCACGGAGATAACGGCGAAGGTTTCAGGTTTTCGATACCAGAGGATTCCATCTGCGGCAACTTCCGGCGTGAATCCCTTGACGAGTCCGACAAGCTCCTCCTCCGGTTTCTTTTTCGTGAACAGGCTGATAAGAATCGTGAACACGAAACATATCAGCCACGCCCACCATGCCCTCCAGAAGTTGGCAGCCATATCACTTTGGACGCTGGAAAGGGTGATCATTCGAGGATCGATCCAGCTAAACTTGACAGCGAGGAACATTGTAAAGGATGATACCATTCCAGCCAAGAGCCCCCAGAACGCTCCATTCGGTGTAATCCACCATACGAACATTCCAAGAAGCATCGTCGCAAACAATGGGGCATTGACCCACGAGAAGATTGCCTGCATATAGTCCATGATGCTCGGGAAGCTTTTTGCCCAATACGCCGTTCCGACACTGAGCAGGATACCAACGATAGTGGCAGCGCGACCCATCCAGAGCAGGTGCGCATCGGAGGCCTCCCTATTCAAAACCGCGTGATAGATGTCGTATGTCCAGACGGTGTTAAAGGCGCTGATGTTTCCGGCCTGACCGGCCATGAACCCTGCAAGAAGCGCCGTGACACCCAAACCCACAAGTCCTGCAGGATAGTACCGAGCGATCAGGAGCGGCAAGGCGGAATCGTAGTTGATCTGCCCTCCGTCCTGCAGCAAGGAGAACCCGCTCTTAGGATCATTGGCAAGCACGATAGCGATCAAACCTGTGAGGATGACGATAAATGGTACGGCCATCTTGAAGAACGAGGCGAGAATCGGCGTCATTCTCGCCGTCCGAAGGTCTCTCGCGGAAAAGGCTCTCTGGACAACGAGAAAATCCGTGGTCCAGTAGCCAAACGAGAGGACAAATCCGAGTCCAAGAACAATTCCCCCCCACGTTATGAGCATTCCGTTCTGCGAGGGGTCACCGCTCGTCGACCACAAGGTTGTATACGAGACCGTCTTGTAGAGTTCGTCGACTCGTTGGAAGATGTCGTGGATGCTCCCAATCTCGACAATCCCGAGTATGGAAACCAGGAAGAGTCCGAACCAGATGAGGAAAAACTGGATGATCTCGGTAAAGATCGCGGACATCAAACCGCTCAGCGTCACATACGCTGCGACAGTGGCCGCCGAAATCCACATGCTGACATTCCAG
>JBGPAN010000100.1:0-10357 GCA_041480785.1 Bacteroidota bacterium
CCCGCATCTTGGTCCCCAAACGAGGTGGATTAGAAGGGAACCGCTCTCTCTGCAACTTCCGTCGTTTGGGTCTCGTAGGAATTGGAAAGCAATCGCTCGCTTTCAAGATCTCGGGAGAACCGCAAATGACAAAGGTTACTTCTTCTTTCTCTCTCCTGTTTCTCGCCCTCTCGTTTGTTATTTCAGCTCAGGCGCAGGATTCCAGAGAGGTCCGGAAATCGGGGGAATTTGGACAGAACGGTCGCGTTTCCATTGATACCTACAAGGGAAGCATCAGCGTCTTCACATGGGACAAATCGGAGATCGAGATCGTGGCTCGGATTGAGTCTGATGGCGTGGATCGCCAATCACGGGAAAGAGTCCAAGACACTGAAATCAGGATTGACCTCTCATCGCACTCAGCCCGTATCAAGACAGATTATGACAGAGTAAGGGACCGTCACCGTGGATTTCTGGGCATATTCGTCGGAGACGGCTCGGAAAACCTGCCTCTCGTGCATTATACTGTGAAAGTTCCCAAAACGACGAACCTCGAGATTAAGGACTACAAATCGAAGACCGACGTGAACGATCTCGAGTCCGATGTCAACATCGAGACCTACAAGGGTGAGGTCGAAGTGAGAAGATTGTCGGGATCGCTCTCGCTCGAGACTTATAAAGGGGACGCGAGAATCGCCTTTGCCCGGCTGAGTGGCAGAAGTCGTTTTGAAACATACAAAGGGACTGTCGACATCAGTTTGCCGCGTGGAAAAGGGTTCGAGCTTGATGCAGATATCGGACGTCATGGGAGCTTTGACTCGGATTTTGCGTTTGAGAGAAACCGGCAAGACCGACGCAGAGACATGGCGGTGCGTTCGGCAGTCAATGGTGGAGGGCCGCTTGTCCGGTTGAAGACTGAACAAGGAACAATTCGGCTCTTGGAGCGATAACCACAAGCAAGGAGTGAATATGAAGCGCCTGTATCGTTCATACACAGACAAGAAAATAGCAGGCATTTGTGGTGGATTGGGGGAGTACCTCGGGATTGACCCAACAGTGGTCCGCCTTGGGGTTGCTCTCCTCTGCATAGCGACGGGATTTGTCCCGGGGATTATCGCCTATGTTATTGCCTGGGTTATAGTTCCTGAAGCCCCCGCTTCTGCGCCGCAATGAATGTGACGCAGCTCTCACACTGACCTGCCGGGCGAAACTACTTCCACGGTCGGCGTGTTATAGTCTTTGTTCGAAGGTTTGAACCTCATCTCAAACACTTTTCGGAAAAGGACGATGACACGACCGACCGTTTCGATTTCGATACTCTCCCTCCTCATTCTCTCAACACTCTCGGCGCAGCAAAAGGAGAAAACGCCTGTGGAAACAAAGGGCATTTACAGTTATACGATGAAAACTATCGACGGCAAGGAAAAACCTCTGGCTGAGTACAAGGGGAAAGTCTTGCTCGTCGTAAATGTTGCGTCATTTTGTGGCTACACACCCCAGTACAAGGACCTTGAAGAGGTCTATCGAAAGTACAAGGACGATGGATTTGTGACTCTCGGATTTCCCGCGAACAATTTTGGGCAGCAGGAACCAGGGTCCGACGAAGAGATCAAGACATTCTGTGACACCAAATACAACGTGACGTTTGATCTTTTCTCCAAGATCAGTGTGAAGGGGGACGATCAACACCCTCTCTACCAATACATCACGAAGGATTCGCCATTCCCGGGCGATGTGAAATGGAATTTTCAGAAGTATCTGGTCGATAAGAACGGGAACATAGTTGCAGTGTATCCCTCGAAGGTCAAACCGACAGACAAAGAAGTTATTCAACAAATCGAGTTGCTCCTGAAAGATCAATCGTAGAACCGTTTCATTGCATGATTGTTGGCAACGTGATGCTGGAAAACAATCAATGCTTTCTCATTCAAATCTCGCAGACGAGAACGATGACGAACCGGTACGTCCTCGTGTGATCTCGGATAATGCTGGAATCCGCGACTGAGTGCATTTTGTCGCCTGAATTCGTAGTCCTCTTCACTCAATGATGGGATGGAGTGTATGAACCGACGGAACTTCTTCACAGGAGCAATCGAATCTCTTCAAGAGGGCGTTGCAGCTCTCGACGACGAGAGTTTCCAGGATCCGCAGTCACCATCCAAAAGTTCTCTGGCCATTCAACGAACCAGGAATCTCGTCCGTAGCACGAAGGGACTGGAGGCAGTAAGTCCCGCAGACTGGGGGACAAAAACCGCCGCTCATTTGCTCCGGCGAACGATGTTCGGCCCGACAAGGGCGGAGATCCAACAAGCCGCATCGCAAACCCTTGATGCCACGCTGACTGCACTTATGGCGACTCAACCGGCGCCCGACCCTCCGGTCGGCCCCTCGCCGCCACTGGCAGCAGGTCAGACGTGGGTCAATCTGCCATTCGATGCTTTGAACGACGGTTCCTATGCCAATTGGCTGAAGGCATGGTGGGTTGGATTGATGGCTCGCCAGGGAATGTCCATTCAGGAGAAAATGGTACTCTTCTGGCACAACCATTTTGTCTCCGCGTATGCCGCCGTGGCGGACTCGCGATTCATGTACAAGCAACTCGCACTTTTCCGTCAAAATGCCCTCGGCAACTTTAAGCAACTCGCAAAACTCATGACGCTGGACCCGGCGATGCTTCGCTATCTCAATGGAGATACGAATATCAAGGGGCACGCGAACGAGAACTATGGCCGTGAATTGCAGGAATTGTTTACCATCGGCAAGGGACCTCAGATTGCTCAAGGTAACTACACAAACTACACGGAAGCCGATGTTCAAGCGGCAGCGATAGTGCTGACAGGATTCAGTGATGTGGGATATCGAAACACAACGAACGCTACGACCGATTACCTATTCACTGCCAACAACCACGACAGTACAACCAAGAGACAGTTCTCGGGTCAATATGGCAACACTGTCATTCCGATTCGCGCGGGTGTTGATGGAGCGAAGGAACTTGATGATCTGCTGACGATGATCTTCTCGCAGATCGACACGGATGGAGTCAACAAGGTTGCACGATACATGTGTCGAAAGCTGTACCGGTGGTTCGTGTATTATGATATCGACGTGAACGCCGAGACGAACGTCATCATTCCGCTCGCCAATATCATGTCCTCGAACAATTTCGAACTGAAACCCGTGCTCGATGCGCTCTTCCGCAGCGCTCACTTCTATGATGACAACAACATCGGTTGCATGATCAAAAACCCTGTGGAATTCATCGTGGGGACGGCGCGTCAGACAGGCATTCCTATGCCGGCGATGACGGATCCGGCATACTATGTGGCTTTCGGTGATCTCCGCAGCAGAGCGGCGACGTTGGAGATGAACGTCCTGGATCCGCCGAGTGTGGCAGGATGGGAAGCGTACTACCAGGTTCCCGATTTTTACGAAATCTGGATCAGCACAACGATGTTTCCTCTTCGCGGTCAGTTTACGGACTTAATCTTCACCGCTGTCGGATCGGGGACTGGCAAACTTACGTTCGATCCCATAGCTTTTGCGAAGACAAGAGGACAATTTGGGGGTTCCGAATGAATATGCTCTCTACGAGAACTACCCGAACCCCTTCAATCCTTCGACAACTATCTCGTACGATCTTCCAAACGAAGCAGAAGTGGTCCTGAAGGTTTACGACATGCTCGGTCGCGAAGTGACGACGCTTGTAGATGCACGGCAAGGTGCAGGACATCATACGGTGCCTTTTTCTCCAACCGCCGGACTTGCCAGTGGAGCGTATATCTATCAGATTCAGGCAGGTTCGTTCAGAGATCGAAAGAAAATGATGTTCCTAAAGTGACGACGCTCCTCAGTCGTCATCTGAGTCCCGTCTTTGTTTCTCGGGACGAAGGATCTGACCCCACATGTCGTTTCCCAGTCGTCATCCTGAGGATCGACGTTTTCTGTCGATTCGAAGGATCTGAAGCCAAACCATTCGAAGCCCAAGAGCGAGCCTCTGGGCTTTTTTTGTTGCGGTCCGGGAAACCTTCTAAGGCGTCTCTTGTGCTTTACGTACTTTCGGAAGGTCACCAAGCCGACCACCTTGAAATTCAGCCAATGTCTCAGTAGGTTCAATCAATGTTCTCCATTCGGACCGCATATATTCGTTTGAAGTCGATGCTGCCAGACGGGCTCAGGGATGCCTTGAGCGCAATCAACCAGCGGCTCTTTGCCAGGCGCACGCTGATGAGGAAATACGGCTCATGGTTTGATGTTGACTGGAGGAAGAACTACCAGAAAATGACGGAGCAGGAATGGAAGCGGGCGTATGACGAGGCCTGGAAGCACAGAAACAATGACTGTGTCGAGGAAACCGATGCTGATCTGATTCGTGAGGCGTTGGGGGTGAAGGGGTCGGTTCTTGAAGTCGGTGCCGGAATTGGTACACTGGCGATTCGACTGGCGAAGGAGGGTTTTTCCGTCACAGGTGTTGATGTCAGCGTCGAAGCGCTCCGAATGGCGGCGGAGGCGGCGGCACGTGAGGGCGTTGTCGTCAGCTGGCGTGAAGGATTTGCCGAAGCTCTGCCATTTCCCGACAAATCGTTTGACTACATGACCTGTTGCCACACATTGGAGCATGTGAAGGATCTCTCTAAAGCGACGAGTGAGTTCAAGCGAATTGCCCGTAAGAAAATCATCGTCCTCACTCCAAAACAGAAATTCCGGCTGTACGCCGAGAACTACCACACTCAGTTCTTCGAGTACCCTGAGCAGCTTGCCAATGCATTTGGGCTCACGCGATATGAATGCCGCGAGATCGATTGCATCGATCATAAGAATGAGTTTCAGGGGAAGGCGTTTTTGTACATTGGAGAGCTGGGGTAGTAGAAGACAGAAATCAGAACCCAGGAGACAGAATCTAGAAGACAGAATCTTGCTTTCGGAGGCGAACATTCTGAATTCTGATTTCTGGCTCCTGAATTCCAACTTTGCCTAGAACATGACTACGAACCTACCCCTCTCTCATCCAAGACCCGACGCGGCTGAATTCATCAACATCCTGATGGGTCGGACCCCGCAGGTCCGCACCCCTCTTGTGGAATACATCGTCGATGATGTTGTGATGAAACCCATCGTGGAGGGACTTCTGGGGAGACGTTGGGTGCCGTTCGGACCGGATCGCGAATCGCAGACCGCATATCTGGACAACTTCATTGAGTTCTGGTATCGCATGGGGTATGATTTCGTGCGATTCGAGCAGAGTCTCGCCTTTCCGGAATCGAAGCTTGTCATCGCTGACGCCGCGCCTGGATCTTCGAAATCCCGCGAATGGGCCGACGAACACCACAGCGCACTTTCGACCTGGGATGATTTCGAGAAAATCCGATGGCCGAAGGTGGAGGAGTTCGACTTCTTTGCGTATGAGTACCTCAACGCTCATCTCCCCGAAGGTATGGGATTGATGAGCTCACATGGCGGAGGGGTCTTTGAGCACATTACATGGATGATGTCGCTCGAAGGTTTTTGCTCAGCATTGATCAGCGATCCCTCTCTCATCAAAGCTGTTGCTGACCGGCTCGGTGAGTTGATGACGGCGTTCTATCGGCATATCCTCGACCTCGATCGGCTCGTGGCGGTGTTTCCAGGAGATGATATGGGCTACAATGTCGGGACACTCATCTCGCCAAACGATTTGCGGACGTATTTCCTGCCGTGGCACAAACGTTTTGCGAGGATGGCACATGAGGAAGGGCTGCCATACTTCCTGCATTCCTGTGGCAATCTCGGAAAAATCATGGACGACCTCATCGACGACGTCGGGATTGACGGCAAGCATTCCTATGAGAACAATATCATTCCCGTTCACGATTTTCAGGTCAGATATGGAAACAGGATCGCAGTACTCGGTGGGATGGATATCAACATTCTCGGGGCCTCCTCACCTGAGGAAGTGCGGAGTCAAACCCGGTTTTTGATTGAGACGTGCGGATCGAGGGGCCGCTATGCGATCGGCTCGGGTAATTCAATTCCTAGTTACATCCCGCCGGAAAACTATCTGGCGATGGTGGATGAAGCAGTGAAGTTGTCTCGCGCGGCGGCTATTTGACTTTGGCCGTCAGCCGGATTACATTGGATAGGATCGGCTGTTGAATCTGTTTCCACATGTCCTTTCACAGGCCTAGACTTGATATGAGACTACCGAAGAATTCATGCCTCATGCTGTTGATTGCGGTTGTATTTGCTTTTTCTTCATGTGACAACCCGGCCGATACATCGACGACGATCAATGAGTCGTATTTCCACGGTCGCGCTGCCTGGTCACCTGATGGGAAGAGCATCGTGTTCTCCTCTTTGGTACAGAACCAGGTGGGGATCTATGTTACAGATACGCTTGGAGTAAACATGCTGCAGATTGTGCAAGGGGAAGGGGTTGGAGCTTCATGGTCTCCAGACGGAAACTGGATCGTTTTTGCGCGGTCGGGGAGCCTTTTCAAGGTCAAATCGAACGGTGACAGTCTGAAGCAGCTCACCGATGCAGTGGGCGCAATTCGGCCGGCATGGTCGAAGGATGGTTCGATGATTGCGTTCATCATTCGGGATGCGGCCGGAGGTTCGGCGACCTGGATTTATGATGTTGCGAAAACGACATCGACCACGGTCTTGTCACGCGGCGACTTCCCTTCCTGGTATCCGACGACGGGAGAGCTCGTTCTTCTGGATGCTCAGTATGATGCGTACTCCGGCTATGTTGCGTATGCATTTTTTGCGCTAACGATTTCGACGACATCGACACGGGTGATCGGCACCTTCAACGCTGCCGCCGATTGCGGTTTCTGCACAATCAGGCCTTCAGGCACCGACATCGTCTATGCAATTGCGCCGCCCACAGACTATACTCAGATCTGGATGTACAGTATTAGCCAAAACCGCCATACAAGGCTTACCGACGATGGCGGCGATTATCCTGCCTGGAGTCCTGACGGTTCGAAGATCGTCTACACGCGGACACAGCAGGGGGATGGTGGATTGTGGATCATGAATGCCGATGGCACTGGCAAACGGAGACTTACGAAACCACAGTGACTAAATACGAAATTCGAATCATGAAAAACGATAGGAAATACCAAAGGAGATCTAACAACCGGCTTTAGAATTTCGTGATTCGAATTTCCTTGGGATTTCGGATTTAGTGTTTCGGATTTTTTTGATTGGCAATGGTTTCTATAGCCGGTTCACACTGCTGTGATTACCCTTGAATCTCGGCGTCTTGCAAGCGATATTGTCCGCTGGCATATGAGACGCACCTCGCAATCCCTCCTTGTTTTCTGTTCGCTCTTACTTTTTTCCCTTGCTGGCTGCGGGGAAAAAGCTACGGTCCTTGATCCGGCTGTCCAAGAGCTCCGCAGTCGCCTGACTGCAGCAAGAGCTCACGCCAAAATCTCTGTCCGGGAAGACACACTTTTCTCGCCGGAGTGTGTGCGGACATTCTACGAGAATCGTCAGTTCCGTCCTGCCTGGAGTGTCGAAAAGAGTCTGCTCCCCGACGCAGATTCTCTCATAGCTGCCATCAACGCGTCAGATCGCGAGGGACTGGAACCGCGCGACTATCATCTCGATGCGATCAATTCTGCTCTGACCGACCTGAAACGAAGCTACACCGGTAGAGAGCCGATCACTCCTCTGCTCCGGACCGATCTAGACCTCTCGTTGACAGACGCCTATCTCCTCTATGCTTCCCACCTCGAAGAAGGGAAAACCGATCGCAATTCGCTGAAAGTACAGCGGACGGTCGGACAGAAAGGCGCGACGTACGACATCATGCTTGCAGCATCACTTGAATCGCATACGATCAGGGCGGGCCTTCAATCATTGTTGCCTCAACATTCGATGTATGACGGACTGAGGGAGATGCTTGCGTCATTCGAGGCGTTGGCGAAGAAGGGTGGATGGGGGAATGTGCCTCCTGGACAAACGATGAAGGGTGGAGATTCCGGCAAACGTGTGCTCACATTGAGGAACCGTCTTTGGGTTTCCGACGATCTCAGTAATCGGACCGGCTGGAGCACTGATGAGTTTGATTCAACGCTGGTCGACGGTTTGCGGTCATTCCAGAGGAGGCACGGGCTCGAACCTTCGGGTGTTGCGGACAGCGTAACAATTGTCGCTCTCAACGTGCCGGTGCGGAAACGGATCGAGCAGATCAAAATCAACCTGGAGCGCTGGCGGTGGATGCCCCACGATCTGGGCCGCAAGCACATCAGAGTCAACATCCCCGATTTCCGCCTTGTCGTGGAAGAAGCAGGAAAGCACGTAATGACGATGAAAGTCGTGCTCGGCCTCCCCGAGTGGCAGACTCCGCTTTTCAGCACCGTAATGACGCATGTCCTGTTCAATGTCCATTGGATCGCTCCTGATGACATACTTTCGAAAGAACTGATCAACTACATGAAGGCCGATTCGAATTACCTGCGTAGCAACAACATGACGCTCTGGCGCAAGAAAGGAGATTCGCTTCAGCAGATTGATCAGCGTACGATCAACATCAAGGATATAGATCCAAAACACGTCGATTTTATTCTGCGTCAGGAAGCCGGTCCACAGAACATCATGGGACAAGTGAAGTTCCTCGTGCCGAACGAACACAGCATTTATCTTCATGACACTCCGTATCGAGAAGATTTTCCCAAAACCGTTCGCATGTTCAGTCATGGCTGCATACGTCTTGAAAAACCGGTGGACCTTGCTGAGTATATCCTGAAGGAATTCCCATCCTGGAATCGCGAGCGCATTGACACCGTCGTAGCGCAAAACGTCGAGCAGACTATTGTCCTTAAGCATCCTATTCCCGTGCACGTCCTCTACTGTACGGCGTGGAAGGAGAAGGACGGGACGATCAACTTTAGGCAAGACTACTATGGTCTGGATCGAAAGCTCGGCGCGGTGCTGCTGCAGGCGCACAAATAACTTCTTCAGGTTCGCACCAAGAACCGTTTGTCATCCCCTCATATTTTTAGAGGGGATCCAGCACGTGAATGTCATCTGCCTCGGGTCATTATAAAGCCGAGGCCTGGATTCCCGATAGATGCATTCGGGAATGACGAGGTGTAGAGCGTCGCTGCGAAGATATTTGGCATCATCAGTCATCACGAGCGCTTTTTTGCGAAGTGATCCATCCTGCAGGGTACGGAAAAGTCGACGGCTACCAATCAACGAAACCCCGAAGGGGTTTTGAAAAGGATAAGCCGTTCGTTTCAACGAATGGCGTGGTTGTTGGCTTTGTTCCGGATTCCCACTTTCGTGGGAATGACACGAGGTCTTTCGATCTGCCATGAGCTGGTGCTCTGCCCAGCCTACCCCCCACAATGTATCTTTGACAATGCCCAAGTCCCACCTTAATAAGCCACCCGAACTCCATGTGGCCGATGATGCAGGTCCAAAGTATTCCTTTGAAGCGAGAAGGAAACTGGGATCGATATCGCTCGTCGCCAGGGGCAACCATTGTTAACATCTAGCAACTGATTCGACTCCTAACAATCTCTGGGTGTTGAATGTAACTTCACAAATCTATGGGGAATACAGCGTATTTCTTAGATGAGAGGATACAGATCCAATGGCTAAATGATTGTGCGGAATTGACTTTCGCCTTCATGTTTCGCTAATTGCAAGGCAGAGTTTGAAAGACCGTGGCCTTCTCCCGGTTTGTGAAGAACGATAGTCATTCCTTTCCAGCACCGAAAGCTTCACCGCAGCACGCATTTCTCGGTTTCCGGCAGAGAGAATATTGTGGTCGGGGATCTCATATCACAACGAATTCCTTTTCAGCGCCATGAAGGTGAAGGCGGAGGTACGCCCGCGTCGTGTGCTCAGAGGGCCCTCACCCTCGAAATGTTTCGCTCTCCCAGGCACGTGAGAGGGAAATCACGTTGCAACAGAATGAGGGTGTGACGGGACAAAACTATGATTGGCCAGGCGATCTCTCACTACAAGATCCTCGAAAAACTCGGGGGCGCCCGCCTGACCGATCTGCAGAGAGGTGCCTCATGAAGTACGAGGTCGGAGAGACAGTAACCCATTACAGGATCATCGGTCAGATCGAGCAGGGAGGCATGGGTGTGGTCTACAAAGTCCCGAAATTCCCTGCGCACGTTCTTCGTGAACAGTTGGAATTTCGAGCATCCCGACGTCCTCTGTCGGGACCCAGATGGGGGTTTTCATGATTGGGCAGACGATATCTCATTACCACATTCTGGAGAAACTCGGTGGTGGAGGGATGGGTGTTGTCTACAAGGCCGAAGACACTGCGCTCCGGCGTACCGTTGCGCTGAAATTTCTGCCGTCAGAGTTCACTCTCGATTCCGATGCCAAAGAACGCTTTGTTCACGAAGCTCAGGCCGCG
>JBGPAN010000101.1:0-10355 GCA_041480785.1 Bacteroidota bacterium
GACGCGGGCAATCGCATTGACGAGGGTTGGAAACCGGGAGTAGCCTTTGCCTGAGAGAGCGTCGAGGTGCGGCGCAAGAACGATATACTTTCCTTTTCCAAGCCTCCCACTGACAACCAGTGGATGCCCGGTGGAAGAGTCGGCATAAAGGACTTGCGTCGGGAGATCCGGAAGAGCATTAATCCACTTCACGCGTGGCCGATCGGCCCAATGAAGGTGATTGCCGGGAAGCACTTGATCGATAACCGCACCGACCCGCCGGGGTCCACCGAGCCTGAAATGAAGCGCCGACAGAAGCGGACTTTCACCGCCAGTGACAAGTCTGAGACCCTTCTCCATTCTTCTGACGATGCTTCGAACGTCTCTCGAAGAAAGAGACTGAGATGAAGCATGCGGAATCAGCAGCAATGTGCGCTCGCTGATTTTGGCATTCTCCAAATTCGGGACGCTGAGCTTCAACACGGCGAAACCCATGCTGGCCATCATCGCTGCGTAGCTTTCCTGGTCGATGGAATCCTTCGCGAATGCGTTTTGATTCCACGCTATCACAACCTCCGTAACGTTGTGGCGTCTTTGGGAGGATTGGTGTTGCGCAACAGCGGATGCAGGTGCTAGAACGGACAACGAAAGCAGGAGAACGATATAACAGCGTTTGTTCGGCGGATTGATCATAGAGTACACATGCAAGTTGGCATCGGTCAGTTGCCGTAAGTGATTTGACGGACGAGTTGGAAGAATGCTCTCTTCCGATCTGAGCTGATCCGCCAGTCGACCGGGATGCTCTGATAGCCATCGTGAAAGTTGGTCTCTCCTTTCAATCGATAGTCGAAGAACCCCCATGACGCGTACGATTTGACGGCAGTGACGAAATTGTTCCCAGGCTTTGTGAAATCGAAATGGTCGTCTTCGTTGAACACAACGGGCATCGGACGATATCCTTCCACCAGTCTTGTTCTGTCTACCATCGTCTTGATCATCGCAGGTTCATCAGCTCCATTCCCATGCAAGAGAATGAAGTCAGATGTCTTTACAACATTTGAGCTGGGAATCGACTTGCCTTTGAAACTGGTCCCAACGAGAAAGCGATAGCCTTTTTGCTGATCGAGTTTGACCCGCTGAATGAGCTCATGAACACGGCCGGGTTTCAATATCTCGTGGTCATACGATTTGACATCGCATTCGTTGTTGATCTCGATAAGAATATTTCGATGACCTGTATTGAAAAGCCAATCGACCGTGCGATCTACAGCGTTGATGACCGCTCGTTCGTCGGCGAGCACCTCATCCTGTCCGAAATAGAAGATACCGAGGATCACCACCATCCCCAATTGGTCAGCTTGATTGAGGATCTTCGCGAGGCGACCAAAATATGCCGGACACAAGTCACCCTTCTCGTCGAACGAAGAATTCTTCCATCCTCTGTTTCCGTATCCTGTGGGGCTGCCGCCTTGCAGATTCAGTGTAAATCCAAGCATCCCATGCTCCCGCCACTCAGGCATGGCTGCAACAAACTCATCCGTGTTCCGGTCCGGATCCCATTTCCCAGTGTCAGGATACCTCCAAAGCTGTCGTGTCTCCGGATCTAAGTCATCAAATATGCCCTGCACCATCCTCGCGTTGAGCAGGAGACCTTCTATCTGACAACCGTTCCACACTCTTCCCTTATACGTCGGCTCGCCGTTGATGAAGAACTTCTCTCGCCTGATTTCCACATTCGTTTGTGCAGAGAGATTCGCAACAACAAGCCAAATCACGATACTGAGAAACAAAGGCAGGGATTTTCTCGGCGGAAATGTTCTATGAACTTGCTTCATTTTCGATGGAATTGGTACCACACTCGGGAAGCCCAAGATCATCAGCAAAGACGGAACACATATTGCCACAGATCTCTCCTCAGTTCTTCGACCTTCCAAGCCTCTGATTCTCAAACTACGGTAGACTCAACAGAAAGGCAACAGATCAAATAGAAACGCCTCCGGTGAAAGGAGGCGCCGAAAGAACTCGCAGCATTAGTCCGGAACAAACAGTTCCCCCGAACCGAAATCAGCTACTTTGTTTCCAACCCTTTCGCGATTTCAACCAGAACCTTCTGTTTTTGCTTGAACTTGCCATAGCTCAATGACACCGTGTACGTGCCGGGCTTGACAAAGAGCTGTCCTTCTCCTCCGTATTCTGTCAAGAGATCCTTCGTCATTTTCAAATCCCAAACAACGCGATTGATCCCGGGAGAATTTGGACCCGTGAGGTTCGCCACCGGCTGATCCGAAGAATTCGAGATCGAGATTTTGACTGGTTCACCAGTAAACTCTTTCACATAATAGTTGATGAGAGCTCCAATGGGACGATTCTCACCGCGATAGATTGTAGTGCCAAGCGCATCGACAAATCCAGGCAAAAGATTGATGCCGAATGCTTTTCTCGGCGCGAAAAGACACGCGTCCTTTTTCTGCACGCTGTCGACCAATTCCTCGAAAGGCCGGATATCATCGAGAACATAAATGCTTCTTCCATGTGTCGCGACCACCAGATCGCGTTCCCGGGGATGTATCACGATGTCATCGACTGCAACAGTCGGCAGCCCTCCGATTTTCACCCAATGGTCACCTTTGTCGAAGCTTGTGAAGAGCGCAAATTCCGTCCCTGCAAAAAGAAGCTCAGGGTTGCTCAAGTCCTCACGAACCACTTTCACCGGTCCGTCAAAAGGAAGGTCGCCCGCCACTGACACCCAAGTCTTTCCACCATCGGTTGTTTTGAATGCCAGCGGCGAGAACACTCCGGTGCGGTGCGCATCAATTGCGACATACGCAACCTTCGGATCGAAATGGGAAGGTTCAATGCGGCTGATCCATTGTCCTTTGACGGTCTTCGGCAGGTGCTCCGTCAGATCAGTCCATGATGACCCTTCGTTTTCGGTGATCCAGACCTTGCCGTCATCCGTGCCGGCCCAAAGCATACCGGCGTTGAGCGGAGATTCCGCAAGGGCGTAGACGACCCCGTAGTTCTCGGCACCGCTGCCGGTCGTCATGATTTTCTTTGGATCCTGAGATGATAGGTCAGGACTGATAGCGCTCCATTTTTCTCCGCGATCCCAGAACTTGAATACTCTGTTTCCACCGAGATACATCGTTCCCTTCGTATGTTGGCTGGGAATGAGAGGGCAATTCCAATGAAAGCGATACGCCAGTTGGCCTTCGGCGGGTTGAGGGCGCAATCCTTTGACTTCTCCGTTGGAGAGGTTGAATCGATGCACATAGCCCTCCTGCGACTCGGCATAAACGATATTCCGATCATCAGGATCAAAGACACAATAGAACCCGTCGCCGCCTTCGATGTTCGTCCAATCGTAATTGAGGATCCCTTCTTTTGAATAGGTTTGGCTGGGTCCAAGCCAATTTGCGTTATCCTGAAGCCCGCCCGCGATTCGGTACGGCGTGCTCGTGTCCACGGCGATGCGATAATACTCGCCCGCTGCGAACTTATTGAGATGATCCCAGCCTTTCCCTCCTTCATAGCTCATGTAGGCCCCGCCGTCGGTGCCGAGAATGATGCGCTTCGATCGTTTGGGGTCTATCGCAAGAGCATGACAATCGGAGTGCACCTTGCTGAAGTACTCCTCACGAAACGTCTTCCCGCCGTCGAGTGAAACGTGAAGCATGAAACCAAGCACATAGACACGGGAGGAATCAGACGGATCGACACGGATCTGGCTGAAATAGAATGGACGTGGATCAAGCGGATTCACTCGCGTCCAGCTTTCCCCGGCATCAGACGAATAGAAAACGCCCCCCGATTTGCTCTTCACTTGATCGATATTGACTGTTCCGCCATCATCACTTTGAACGACGGCATACAGGATTTTTGGATTCTTTGCATAGATCGTCAGGCCGATGCGCCCGGTGCTCTTCGGCAGACCGTTTTCGAGTCTCTTCCATGTTACCCCGGCATCGGTGGATTTGAAGATTCCCCCGATGTCCTTTCCGTCGGTCATTGCCGACCCGTAGGTGAACGACCACGCTGTCCGTTGCCGGGCATAGAGCGCCGCATAGAGGATGCTCGGATTCGCCGTGTCCAGGACAACGTCGCCACAACCGACTTTGGTAGCGTATGGTGACGGCTCAGTGAGGATCGCCTTCCAGGACTTGCCAGCGTCCGTTGTTTTGTAGAGGCCGCGTTCACCGCCGATGCTCCAGAGATCGCCCATCGCGGCCACGTAGGCGATGGTCGAATCAGCCGGATGAACAACGATGCGGGCTATCGTCCTGCTCTCCTTAAGTCCGACATTGTTCCACGTGCCGCCGCCATCAGTCGAGAGATAGACGCCGTTCCCCCAGCTCGAACTATTACGATCATTTGCTTCCCCCGTGCCCGCCCAAACGTACTTGGAATTCGAGGGAGCAACGGCCAGGGCGCCAATCGCCGCCACAGATTCCTTTTCGAAGATCCCCGAAAATGAGCCTCCGTTGTCGGACGTCTTCATGATACCGCCGGTTCCGAGTCCTATGTAAAACGTGTAGGGATCCTGCGGATCGATGGCGATGTCGGAAACGCGCCCGCTCATGACGGCAGGTCCGATGCTTCTCGCCTTGAGACTCTTGAACATGGGAGCATCAAGCGCTTTTGCTTGAGGCTCTGCCGATTTTTTCTGCGCCAGAACAACAGCCGCAGCAGACAGCAGAATACAATGCATGATGCACAAAGTGCGGAAGAACTTGCTCATATCTTGTCCTTTCAGACGAACTTGATGAACATGATTCCCAAGGCGCTCAATCGAAGCGACTGCATTGCGAACGGGAAAAAAGGTACAACGGCACAGAGCGTCACGATAGTTCCCGCTCCTTAAGTCTCAGACATGCTCGGTGACGTCTCATACCCATGAGACCTCGAATGCAATTCCATGATCTTCCGGAGCTCTTCCTTCTTGTCGAGAGAGAGGATTCCCACGATCTCTTCGCCAAGGAGCTCTCTCACGCGCCCAAATGCTCGCTCAGCCAACGTCGGCTTTCCGAACTGTACCCATTGATCATATCCGTCTCGATTGATCACCCGGGAATATTTCTGCTCAAGAAGGTGCCACTGCAACGTGTGAGGATGCGTCATGAAGTCACCGTCGCCTGCCATTTCACTCAGGAGGTCGACTGCAATCGGCTCATCACGCTGAGCAATTCCCTGGATAAGGCGATATGCCATGCCGCAAATGTCGTTGTCGATGACGAGCTTCTCAAGACTCTGCGTCGATTCATAATCCATCATTCCCCCTCCCGAGATCACGTTGATACCGGAGAGGGCGCCGAGCACTGCACCGATACCAGTCTCCAGTCCTGCCTGAGCATCGACACATTTTGAGTCGCTCAGACCGATGTAGGCATGCACGGGCAAGCCAAGTCTTTTACCAATTTGGCTGTACGCTGAATCGATCATCATCGTTTCGATCGCGCCCATCGGCGGATTGGCTGTGTGCATATCAAAGCATGAAGGTGAGCCTCCGAAGATCACAGGCGCTCCGGGAGACGCGAGTTGAGTCATCACAACGCCGGCGAGGTTTTCCGCCGTAAGCTGTACGAGCGCACCAGCGAGTGTCACCGGCGCAGTCGCTCCCGTCAGTGGCATCGAGACTAACTCAGACGGTATGCCTGCCCGAGCGCACTCGATCAGACTTTGCGTGGTGAGATTGCTCCACTTCAAGGGGGGCGAGGGGCACGCATCGAAAATCGCGAGCGGTTTTCTTTTCAATTCTGCTGATCCCTCGCGCACAGCTACCAGCATCTCATACATCGGTCTGAAGCCCTCTACCGTGAACAAGCCTGTGACAATCGGTTTTGAGCAGCACTGGAGCGCAATGAACAGTCGGTGGCAATCGGCAATTTTCTCCGGCACGTCACTGCTGATCAGCCCTGTGCTCTGGAAGTCGAAATGCTCAAGCCGTTGGATCAGGCTGGAAAACTGCACGAGATCCTTGGTCACCGGTTTCCGTTCCGATTGTGTTGAGTGGTCGAAGATTCTGAGTGCTGCGGATCCCGGATCGAAGTGAACTTCGTCTCCACCTACCAGAAACGACTTCTCCCCGGCGGCATCATACAACGTGATCGTGTGAGGAGCCGTCGAGAGTGCTTGATCGATCAGCTTTGACCCAACGTGGACTCGTTTTGACGACTGGTCGATCCTCGCTCCCGCTGCACGGAGCAACTCAATCGCAGTTGTGTTTTCGACAAAGACGCCGGTTTGTTGCAAAACCTCGTATGCTTCTCCAACAATCTTTTCGACAAATTCTTGACTCAGCATCTTGACTGATGGGCGGAGAGGTTTTATCATTGTGGTAGTTCCCGGACGAATACAGAATAGAGAATTCAGAATTCAAAAATGACATATGCTTTGTCTATCGTTTCACGTCTAACTTCTTACGTCATTCAACTTACGTCTTGCGCTCTTTCTCTCTTCCTCGTCCAATAGAAATAGAACGGAAGCGACAGAAGCAGCAAGCCGATCCCAATGACTGCAGCGCGAGTGTCTTCCACAACCGTGTTCCAGAGAATCCAGCCCGCAGCACCAACGAAGAGCAGCGTTGCATAGGGATACCCCCATGCCTTGTAGGGCCTCGGTACGTCAGGCATCTTCTTTCTCAAGACGATAACCGACAGAGCAGTCAATCCATAGAAGAACCAGGATCCGAAGATGACGTACGACGCAATCTGATTATATGATCCGCTCAATGTCAGCACAGCGCTCCAGAGCCCCAGAGCGATCACGGTCACGTACGGAGTTCTGAAACCTGCGTGGATTTTTCCAAAACCGGGGGCGAATGCACCGTCTGCGCCTGCCGCGTACATGGAGCGGGCATCGCTGAGAAACGAGTTGTTGATGGTCCCGAACGTTGAACAAAGGATTCCTGCTATGACGAACGACGTCCCGATAGGTCCGAGCACAACCGAAGCAGCATCAGCTGCTATGCGCTCTGAGCCAGCCATCTGACCGATGGGTATGACGTAGGCATAAGCAAGGTTGACGGAAAGATAAAGGATAATGATGAGAGTTGTCCCGATGAGCAAAGCCCGAGGGACATTTTTCTCCGGATTGACGATCTCTCCGGCAGATTGCGTAACCGTTGTCCATCCTTCGTACGACCAGAGCACCGAGATCATTGCCAGACCAAACGCTGAAGTAAGCTCGCCCGACCAGTGATCCGGCCACCACGGGGCGAAATTCGCGGCCGATCCCTTCCCTGAAGAGAATACCGCAACGATGAGTGCCAGCAGAGCGAGGACTTTCGCCAACGTGAAGAAGTTCGTGACCCATCCTCCAAGTCGGACACCCCGTATGTTGACGAGAGTGGCTACGAAAATGACGATCATTGCGACGAGCTGAGTCCCACGGAACGTGAACTCAATCGGAATCTTCAACAGGATAGCTGAGAAATGAAAAATCGGAGTAGGCGTCACAAGGGAGGGGAAAAAATATCCCAGATATGTCGCAAACGCTACAGCAATCGCGGCAAGGGAACCAGCCGTGTTGATGAAGAAGTGGTTCCAGCTAAACATGTACCCCCAGACACGGCCGAAGCTGTCTTTGAGGTAGAGATACGGTCCACCTGCGGCGGAATGAAACGAGCTCAACTCCGCAACGGTGAGCGCCCCAAAGAGTGAGAGCAATCCCCCCGCAACCCATACCACAAGAATGAGCCCCATCGAGTGAAGATGCCCTGCGATTGCGGCCGGGACAACAAAGATGCCCGAGCCGATGATCGCACTCATATGGATCGCCAGCCCTTCTTTCAGTCCAAGGGCGCGAAGGAGCTGCGGTTGCTGCAATGGCTTTCGCAAGGAGCCTCTCTCAATTTACGACAGTTGTCAAAACAGATCGGACACAGTTTCACTATGCCGGGGACCACTACCGAATTTTCAGACGGAAGGAGAGGGAGGAACCGGAGGCGGAAGAATGCTCGGCGCTTTCTGTGGAGGCTGCGCAAAAACGAGTTGTTGCTCGATCTTTAGAAATGCCCTACCGAGGTGATTTTCCAGTATTTTCACCGCGGCGGTCCCCGTAAACGTGAGCATCACTGCGTGATAGACAGACAATACTCGTTCTTGAAACTGGTGGTCATCCTCCAAAGCGTCCACAACGAGCCCATATTGTTGCGCTTGATCCAGTGAAATATGTCTTCCATGACTCTTGAAATCTCCGTGACTTGAAAGTTGTTTCGCAATCTCAATCGCGAGCTTCTGATTGGAGGATTCAAACATGTACATGTGCAACCATTTTTCAACCAATCCTTTGGCGAGATCAATCGCGTTCTGGCATTGAACGAGCAACGCCGGACCGAATTGACTGAGAATGGGTAACCATGAATTCAATAGCTGTGGATTCTTGCACTCTTCCCGGGCACGCTGGAACTGGTCCAGAATAGCCTGTGCTGGAATCATTTGAATACCCAAGGGGGTCTGTAGAATGATTTGCGGATCAATCGGTCCCAGCGATGAGTGTTTCCCCAGCACGATGCGATTCGCAGCACACGAGAGCATTGTAGCGGCAGACATTGCGGCTTGCGGCACAATCACACGTATGTGTCGGAATTTAGAGCGCAGGTACGATACTATAGCTTCCGTCGCTTCAGGCGAGCCACCAGGACTGTGCAGAATCAGGTCAAGTTCATCACCCTTCATCTGATATACTACCTCCATTAGTCCCTGAATATCCTCATCATTAATACTCACCACTGCAGGTTGGACAGCGCTCGGTTGCGTCCATTTCGACGCATAGAGAATGGTATTGCGCTTCGTGTATTGATGTAGGAGTGTTAGATAACGCCGACGAACGGCGTCGAAGGGCATCTGGTTCCCTCGAGCCAGCTCTTCCTGAGTCTCCTTTAGGACTTGTCCCCAGGTAGGCATAAATCGATCTTTCGTCTATTGGGAGGAACTAGATGTTGAAGAAGTAAAGATTTGTCGAAATAGTTGAAGGAACTCCTGACTCTGTTTCAGCCCTTCCTGTTGTCGTTGAAACAGACTGAGAAGGTCGTTGATACCCGGGGAATGCGTCTCACCGCGCCTAACGAGTTCGTCATACTGTTCCCGAAGAGTACCTTTGTCCAGTGGGGGTTTTTCAGTAGACATAGATTTCGCCGGCTTTGAGTTGATTGGTGATGGGTAATGTGTGGGCAAATCAATGTAGCGTTTCGTAGGTTGAATTTCCAGCATCAATTCCTTTTCGTCGATTTCCCCCTGTCGTTGAGGCCTTTTGTGCTCGGTCAGTGTCGTCCCCGTGACAAACAAAACAGCCCTTCAAGGCATAATCAATTCATACTATGCTGGGCGCGTCAGAGTACAACCATTGTTAAGACTGTTTCCCCTCCACAATCTTTATCTCTTCATCCGTCAATCCATACAGCTCGTAGACTGCTTTGTCTATTTGGCGGTCGAGGCTTTCGCATTGATGTTCCAGCCGATTGATCTCTCCATCGGTTTTGGCATTGGTGAGTTTTTCTTTCGCTTCCAACATTTGCTCGACAAGTTTTACGATTGCATCATGGCGGGACTTGTCTTGCGGATCATCAAAGTTGACTGTGCGGATGGGAAGCTGTTCAAGATACATAGGCTTGTATTCGTAATATCGACCTTGTTTCGTTGAGGATATTCGTTGCATCACAAAATCGCATACTCTGGAATTAAGTAAACTAAGCAAGTACAGATCATTAGTGGGAATAATACTGGTTTTATCGTTTGAGTATATCGACTTCGTGTCATACGCATTAGAAGCAGTTTGCACAATCGCCGGAACAATAATCTTTGGCTTTTCAAACTCTAAAAAATAATCAACGGTGTCCTGGATTTCATACCATTTGTAATTTCCGGGTTTCCTTCCTTTCCATTCCGATCCTTTAAAGGTCTTCGGTTTGGGTGAAAGATATTCCTTGAATTGCAGTAAATACTTCTCAACCGAAGGATACTTCTTAATATCAATACCACGTTTTGTAAAGATAAGATATCGTTCTGCTATTGGTGTTTCATACCGCTTGATATCTCTTCCCAACAAAAACGGTTTTATCAATTCAGCACATTTCGGATCCTTGGAAATCAATCGGTCTTTTGTTTTTTCATCTATTACAAATGCTTCATTAAATCCGGTCAATACACCACGATAGATATTTCCCTTTACATATTCACCAAGCGGAACGCCGCAGGATTTTAATCTCTCCATCAAAGATGATGATATTTCATCAGACAACGTCCATCCTTCAGCTTTTAACTGTGAGCGTTGAACTGTAAATGCAAAGTCTTTTATGTATGCGGATAAATCTAGATTCTCCAACGACTCTACTTTTGTAATGCTAATGCGGTCTTCCGGAAGGCTTTTATTAACGACAA
>JBGPAN010000102.1:0-10278 GCA_041480785.1 Bacteroidota bacterium
TCCCTATGTTGGGCGTTCGGGCTTCGAGAATGAACGGGATCTCGAAATTGCGCGGGAAACGATGCGCCTGACAGATATCGCTCATCTCGCTGACAAACTCATTACAGGGATCTCGGGCGGCGAACGTCAGCGGGTGTTGATTGCCCGGGCACTGAGCCAGCAACCCCGGATTCTCCTTCTCGATGAACCGAACGCCCATCTTGATATCAGTCATCAAATAGAGATCTTCCAAATTTTGCGGGAACAAAACGAGCAGAGGAATTTGACCATTGTCTCAGTGTCACATGACCTGAACCTCGCCGCTGCCTTCAGCAGACGCACGCTGCTTCTGGCAAACACCGGCAATGAAGGTGCGTCCATCTTCGCCATCGGGCAGCCGAAAGATGTCCTCACCCAGGCAAACATCGAGCAGGTCTATCAGACTCCCGTGCTCGTTGATCAATTGCCGGATTCCTCAGCGATGAGGATTTCGTTGCTTCCGCTGGCGACAAGGAAAGAGAAGCAATCACAACGTATCACCGGAAATCGAACTACTCCTGACTGAAGAACCCATGTCCATCCGCCGACGACAGATACGCGAAAAAGTCCTTCAAGCTTTGTATGCCTATGAACTTTCTCATGAGTCGGTTGATCTGATTCTCGATACTATCGTCGGCACGCTCAAGAAGGAACCTGAGGTGTACGACCTCGCCAAGGAACTTTTCCTGAAGGTCATCGCGACGAAAGATGAAGTTGACAAACTGATCACGAGTCGTGTAGCGAACTGGGAATTCGGCCGACTTGCCGTCATCGACAAAATCATCCTCAGAATAAGCATTTGTGAATTGCTCTATTTCGAAGATATCCCGCCCAAAGTCTCCATCAACGAGGCTATTGAGATCGCCCGTCGCTACAGCACTGAAAAGAGCGACAAATTCGTCAATGGCGTCCTCGACTCGGTCCTCGATGACCTGAAGAAATCCGGTCGGCTGAAAAAAACCGGGCGTGGGCTCCTTGAAACCTCGACAAAGAAGAAACCAATCAAGTAGTTTGTAGAAAACCGTGTCTATCCCTATGCCATTGGCGCCCGTGCAGTTTTCTCAATTCTATTCGCGAGGCAGGATCTTCGCGTGGACGCTGTTCGATTTTGCAAACACGGCTTTCTCCGTTATCGTCGTGACAGTCATTTATTCGCGGTATTTCACCGAGCAGGTTGCCGGAGGACAACTCTGGTTGTGGAGCCTCGCAGTAAGTCTCTCGATGATCGTTGCGGCGGCAATTGCCCCTCCTCTCGGAGCCGCTGCAGACTTTTCGCACAACAAGAAACTCTTCCTCTGGTTCTTCACACTGGCGAGCATCATTTGCACAGCACTGATGTACTTTGTGCAACCCGGAATGGTGTTGCTCGGTATGGTGCTTTTCATCATCGCGAATACAGGGTTCGAAGGTGGAATCGTCTTCTACGATGCGTTTCTTCCGAGTATTACTTCGCGGCATTCCTATGGCAGGGTTTCGGGATATGGCTTTGCCATGGGGTACCTTGGCGCTCTCGCGGTCATGTTGATCGTGATGGTGATGCTGCCTGACACCTCGCACCCGGACTATTTCTTTTATGTGAGACTGACGTTCGTCGTGGCAGCACTGTTCTTCTTTATTTTTTCTCTCCCTATGTTTCTTTGGGTCCCGGAGCCGAAAAGCTCGGAACAGAATGCGTCAAGCATTATTCGGATTGGCTACCAACAGGCACGTAGCACGTTCCGTGCGTTATTCGTCGAAAAGAAATATCCCTCCATCGCCCGATTTCTGATTGCATTCTTCATCTACAACGATGGCATTCTCACAATCATCGCCTTTGCTGCAATCTTCGCTGAAACTGTACTTCACATGCAACCTCGGGAGATCATCGTGTTCTTTGCTGTCGTGCAATCAAGCGCGATTCTTGGTTCCTTCCTTTTCGGTTTCGTCACGGACAAGATCGGCCCCAAGAAAACCATCACGATGACCCTCTGCATTTGGCTTTCCATTACTATTGGGGCCTACTTCGTAACAACGGTGGCCGAGTTCTATGTCGTTGCCATGGGCGCGGGCGCCGCAATTGGTTCATCCCAATCGGCGAGCCGAAGTTTGATGGCATTGCTCACGCCAAAGGAACGGGAAGCCGAGTTCTTTGGATTCTACGACGGCCTTTGTGGGAAGGCTTCTGCCGTCCTCGGTCCACTCGTCTACAGCGGCATTGCTTATCTCACAAACCAGCGTGTTGCTGTACTCTTCATCGGAATGTTCTTTCTGGCGGGTTTGATTCTGCTGCAAGGCGTGGCGCAACCGGAGTGGAGGCGCACGCCTTCTTCCCAATAGTGAAAAGCCGATTCCTAAACCTCCACACTTCTGACCGAGTTTACGGATTCTTGAAGAGTCGATGATGAATGCGGAGAATCCTGTGCCAAGCGCTGCGCTTTTTTCTGGCTTTTTGCTATGATTTCGATTACCATTTGCATACACCGTTTTAACATCGTTTCGACCCCGGTAGTATTCTTAAGAATGGCATTATTTCTGGCGGCACACATCTTGCCACGGAATGGGGTCACAATCTGAAACCTGGAGTCGCACCGTATGAAACAATCCGTGTTTACCATTGTCCTTCTTGTTCTCGCCCTCGCAGTTTCTGCGGCAATCTACTTTTTGTTGTTGCCGAAGTTCATTCGCGATGGCGGCCCCATCGTCATTCTCCTCCTTGCGCTCTCGATCATGGTGTTTACATTCATCGTTGAGCGGACTTTGTCGCTGAAAAAGGCAGAGGGGAAAGGACCTCTTCACAAGTTCCTGAGAGATGTTGTCGACATGGTCAAAGAAAGCAAGTATGAGGAAGCGATCGCGACGTGCGAGCATCAACAAGGTGCTTGTGCGAATGTGTTGCGCGCTGGGCTGGAACGGTATCTCGTCGTACGACGAAGAGGATTATCATCGGACAGGCAGATGGCCGAGGTCAAGCGCATGATCGAAGAGGCCACGGCGCTCGAAACGCCGCTCCTCGAGAAGAACCTTCTGGCCATATCCACCATTGCCTCCATCGCTACGATGGTAGGACTGTTCGGAACGACACTCGGTATGATCCGCGCATTCCAGGCCCTCGCATCCACCGGCGCTCCGGATGCCGTTGCATTGTCTCTCGGTATCTCAGAAGCGCTCGTGAACACAGCCGGTGGATTATTCGCAGCCATTACAGCCATTGTGGCGTACAACGTGTTCGTCAACAAGGTGGACAACATGACCTTCATGCTCGACGAAGCAGCATTCGAGATTGTCGAGATCGCTTTTCAAAGCAGCGATGAAGACGAAGCGAAGTAAGAGATCATACCATCATGCCTAGATTCAAGAAAAAACGGGTAGGAATTAGCCTCGACATGACTCCGCTGGTGGATGTCGCGTTCCTTCTGCTCACATTCTTCATGCTGACAACGAAGTTCAAGCCGCAGGAAGAAGTTCAGGTCGTGCTTCCGGAATCCCATGCCAAGTACAAGGTTCCAGAATCGGATGTCATGACGATTACGTTCAGCCCCGAGGGAAAGCTGTACCTCGGTCTCGACTCCCAGCAGCTTCGGGCGCAGGTGTTCGGAGAAAAGAACAAGCTGAAGCCTTCTATGCCCGTCACACTCGAAGAACTCCCGGACATTGTTCAACAGGCGCGCAGCGCGAATCCCAAACTGCGCGCGGTGATCAAGGGAGACAAGGACTCGATGTACGGGCCGGCCGAAGACGTCATGAACGCGCTGCAAAAGGCCAACATTTCTCGATTCGAACTGGTGACCGAGATGGACCGCAAGGACTAATGCATGGGTGCAATTGACATTGGCGGCGGCCGTGCACACGGCAAGAAGGGGAAGCACAAGAAGAAACGGCGCATCGGCATTCGGCTTGACATGACGCCGCTGGTCGACGTGGCGTTTCTGCTCCTGACCTTTTTCATGCTGACAACGACCTTCAGCCTTCCGCAAGTCATGGAGATCACCCTGCCACCGAGCGAAACGAAGAGCGAGGTGACAGAGTCGAGCCTCATGCTCCTCCGGCTGATGGAAGATGGCCGCATATTCTGGAATATGGGGATGGATGCGCCGCGCTCTCTTGACCCGGCAACCCTCAGGGCTTTTCTTCAGGAGCGCATCAGAACCAATCCAACCATGATTACCCTGGTCAAGATCGACCGGAAAAGCAAATACTCGTTTATGGTCAGGATTATTGACGAACTGCACCTGGCCAATATCATTCGTTACAGTCTTGCACCGCTGCTGGATCAGGATAAAAAAATCGTCGAAGACGCAGCAGGAAAAAGTTGATTGCCACTCACGCGGCTCTGCCCTTGGATGAGCAGACCGCTGTTTACCACGTTGGATGAACCGTCTATGAACTCTTTCCATCGCATCCTTTTCTTGATGCTCACGATTGTCCTCGCGAGCATGTCAGCCACGTCACAACTGGTCTTTCGCGACACCGCCTTTGCGTCTGTCCAGGACACGTCGGTAACGCGTGACGTCGACCTGGTTACCGTTCCGAACAAGGTGATCCTTCTGACCGGAACGAATACGGACCTGGCCCTGAACAAAGACATTGCCGTCCGGTACGCCAACCCCGATCCGTTGAAGATCTCGACTCACCCCACCGCCTTCAACCCGTACACGATGATCGACGGCAAAGTCTCAGCCACTTCCTTCTTTGAACTGCTTCCCGGCCAGGAAGGGACCGTCATTCGGATTGACCTGCAGGCGGTGCGTGTTGTGAATAGAGTTATTACCCGTGTCTTCCCCTCCAACAGTGTCAATTTCCGGGTGCGAGGGTACTCGATTTACATCGGCATGGACACGTTGACCTTCAAGAAGGTCAAGCAGGTGGCAGACAACGGACTGGCAAATACCAATGACTTTTTCGACCCGGATACTGCCCGCTACGTTGCGATCAGGGTGGACAGGCAGGATCCATCACTCACCAGCGCCTTCTCGACAACGTTTGGAGAGATTGAAGTCTACGGCTTGGGCTACCTGCAGCAGGGAACATTTGCCTCGCAGGTCCGCGATGCAGTGGTACCGGTAAACTGGAACCGGGCATCATGGAAGGCGGCGACACCGCAGGGAACGTCAGTTCGTGTACAAGTCAGAACCGGCGATACACCGACCGTGGGACCAACGTGGAGTTCCTGGAGCAACGAAGTGACATCTCCGAACTCGCTGTTCAATGTGCTCGAGCCAAGGCAGTACATGCAGTATCGAGCCAACCTCTATACATCCTCGGTCGAAACGCCGCGCCTTGATGAAGTCAGCATCAGCTATGATACTCTCCTTGTGGCGAAATCGACGACTGCACGGATTCTTCCGCAGACCGCTCAGATCCTCAAGGAGGCAGAATTCGATTATCAGGTGAGCATCGAGGCCGACGCGCGGAGCACGGGCGTCGACACGCTCATCCTGTTCACGAGTATTCCTTTGGTCGTCTCCAATGTGAGCGTTAATGACCTCAATCTCCCATTCAGCGTTCGATCGATTCCAGGCCAGATTGTCATTGGGTTCGGAAACACGATCAACTTCACGGCAGCAATCAACGTACACATGAAATTCACTCCGTTCCTCGACCAAACCAGCTTCCCTTCTCAGGTGATCTCGAAAAGAACTCCGGACAACCCTCAACAGGTCGACGCTATCACAAATGCCGATGGGGTGAGCTGGACATTGATTGCACTCGGCGTACCGGATCAGGTGATTGTCTCGGCGAAAGCCGACCCAAACCCATTCACACCAAACGGGGACGGACGGAACGACGTCACATTTATCAGTTTCTTTGTATCGAATCTCATTGTCGAGCGGCCAGTGACGATTAACATTTTCGACGTAACCGGGAGGCTGGTGCGATTGCTGCTCGACACGAGATCGACAGCACAGGCATTTGTTGAGCAGAATGCAATCCAGTGGGACGGCCGGGACAACAATGGCCGGCTTCTTCCCCCGGGCCTCTATATATATCAAATCAAGGTCGACGTCGACGGGTTTTCTCCTGCCGTCGTCACGAAGACGGTTTCCATCGCTTATTGACAGAACAGTATGAATGCACGAGGAATAGCGTTTATAGCCCTCATCCTGTGCTTCTGCGTGAACGCACAGGCGGGAGGTTTTTCAAAACTCCCGGTGAGCGCCCGAGCCGTGACGATGGGTGGATCGCTTGTCAGCTTCTCTGACGACCCGAACGTCCTCTTCTACAATCCGGCCGGCATTGCCTCCCTTCGCTTTGTCTCCGTATCCACTTCCTACACACAGCTGTTTCCCGGCATCATCGATGACCGCTTGTCGTACATCAGTGGTTCTGCAGTTGCCAATCTGGGCTTCGCGGGGAACCTTGGCGTCGGTGTTCGTTCATTCTCCTCGAACGTATGGAAAGAGCAGGAGCTTGTGGGGACGTATGCGCAGCAATTGTTCGATTTTCTTTCGATCGGCGGCAGCGCTAAAATGCTGCACTGGTCGACCCCTCCCCCATCGGGATTGCTGGCGGTACCGGAAGATGGGATTTCGGCGATCACGTTCTCGTTCGATGTCGGCGCACAGTCACTGGTTCGCGATATTGTCCAGGGGAACGATATCACGTTCGGCATTTCGTTCAGCGACATCACGCGACCGACCATCGCAAAAAACGGATCAGGAGACGGCAAGCTTGATCTCAGCATGGCTGCCGGGGCCACCTATGTCTCCAGGATCTACGATTATGCATTGACACTGCACTATACCGTCGCAGGCGAGACACGGCGTTTGGGCGTTGGCGCTGAGTTCATTGCGATGAAGAGTTCCCTCCTCGACCAACCTGTTGAACTGATGGTACGCGTCGGGGGCGGCGGGCTGCAGGCTTCAAAGAAGCAGGCAGACATCAACGGTGGGTTCGGCATTCGCGTCGCCGGTCTCCTGCTGGACTACGCCTATACGTATCAAACCCAACTCCTGTATGTCGACGGCACACATCACCTGACATTGCGATTTTCATTCTGATCAATTTCTTTCGCACAGAGACTCTATGCGACTTCGTACATTGATACTCGTTGGATTGGCCCTGTCCACTCTTGCCCTCCCGGAGAGAGCGAGCTCACAATTCATCTCGAGCGACCAGGACAAAGGGAACTATCTGAACTACTCAGGACGCAACTATGAGAATTACAGCTCTGTCCTTCTCCGGAGAAAATTCTTCGACAACTTCGGGAACTTCCTGGTAGACGGGGTGACCATTTTCGGGATGAGTGAAGAACAACGCCCGGCGAATTTCGATGTGCTCGACATTCCTATCAGTAGCATGAGCAAATCCCGCTTCTATAGCTCCTATTTCACCAATCTCGTGATCCTGAATGACAGCTATGACGGAATGACCAGCCGCCTGATGATCGGTGACGCTATCCGTACAAAGTTTACGTCACTGACGCTCGACAAAGCCCGCTTCAACGGCATCCGATGGGACTTCGCTACCACCAAATACCGTGGCACGGTCCTCGCATCGCGAATCTCGGATCCCATTCGTATCAACCCGGAAAACGTGCTCACCCTCCAGCAGATCCGTCGAACACACATATGGACTGACTACCTGCTTGGCGGTCACTTTGAAACCGATATTGGCGACATTCTGACCCTCGGGGCAACCTACGTGAACCAGAATCAGCGCCGCAGCACATTAGATAGTAAGGATATCTCCATTCGGGGCGTCCCGGCAAATGCCGTCCCCCGGGTTATCTTCGTCCGCATTCACGATGATTCTCCTGGAGACAATTCCGGACCACTGATCTATTCAGCGCCGCAAATTACGATCAACGGCAAAGAGATGCCGATGACGAACATCAACGGCCGCGTCCCGGATCCGCAGAAGGTCGACCTTCGATTCCCCATCCAGTACTGGGTGATGCGCGACTTCCAGCCGATCTACGTCGCAACGTATCCCCAGCGCGACACCGTGAGTCAGACGGAGTATGTGCATTACAGTGCACGTTCAGCAACAACACAGCTTCCGAAATACCCCGTGCAGCTACCCGCCGACCGGATCGACCTCGACTACAACATGACGTACGCCTACGTGATTCCTCCGGTGGTCAACTCGGTTGACTTCAGCGTTGTTCTCGCGAACGATTATCGCATCGATGCCGGGCACGACTGGATCAACAATGTTGATTCGTATGACAATACAGCGTTCCGTTCGCATGCAGATAGCATCGTATCCACCCCGCTGGCTGTCCCGACCACCTTCCGAAACGTCGCCCGCGCAGAGGGAAACGTGAAAGACGGATCGAACAGAACCGTCGTGAGATTTTCCTATGGCCTGGTCTCCGGCATGGCCGTGTATGGAATGAACTTCAAATTCAATTGGGAAGGGTTCAACATCGAAGGTGAGATGGTGCGAAGCGTGGAGTTTTTGAAATACCCGATTGGAACCGGTGCCCTCATCGACGATCTTGGGCGCGGCTTTTTCATCCGGGGGACAAAGAAGATCGGCAGACTGACGCTGGGAGCCGAACGGTACAACATCGATCCAAAGTACACGACGATGTTTAATCATTATACCTTGGACAACAGCTACTTTGGCAGCCAGAATGTTCCCGTTCCCCCCGATTTCCTTGGTGCCGATGTATCCGCGGACATATCGCCGTTTTCGAGCCTTCCCGGCCAATACATCCCAGGCCAGGCTGGCGGCGCGGTGTATTCGCTCGTCGACGATAACGACGACAACGACCGCTGGGAGGACGGATTCTACCACTACAATGTGCGGGCAGCGCCCGATATCAGGAACGGCGATGTCGTCAACTATAACCACCGATTGGGGATCCCGGGATTCGGCGACCCCTTTCTGCTCGGGTACAGGCAGAACACCAATGAGCTTGTCGGACTGGGAGACATTATTCGCAGACCCGATGCCGGCATCTTCCCCGGTCGGGATAAGGATCATGACGGCATTCCGGATGACGATCGGAATTCAGACGGAATCCCCGACTACACTCAGGACTTCCTGACGTTCTACACCGACCCCCCCTTCTTCAACTTCGGCGATGACTGGAACAATAACGGGGTTATCGATGAACAAGAGAACGACATTCTTCCCGACTACCCCTACAATGCTGACCTGGACGGTTACCATCTCTTCGGAAGTTTCGAGATCATTCGGTCGATGAATCTGCGTATCGGAACCATCCGGGAAAAAGCGACGGCGCGGGGAGGGAAAAACTCCAGCGACTATGTCCGGTGGACATTTGAAGCAAGCACGCCCAGGTTCGGCGGGATGAACCTGTTTTATGTACTCAAAAGGGTACATGACAACATTGCCAACGACGGGTATCAATTCGTCAACGATCTGACGATCGGCTCCGCCATTCCCGACTTCGTGTTTGATCCCCTCGAATACAAGAACAGCTTTGTCAATCAGCTGTATCTCGGGACCATCTACTCGCAGGTGCCAAATCTCCGGATTGAGAACAATTTCAAGTACGAGTACAACAGCCAATCGGCCATCGGCAATGGATCGCGGGACAGCAAAGGCAACTACACCAATCCAGACGAGCAGACCGACGGCCACATCACAAAACTCGGCATCGTCAACAAGATTGAATACACTGTGAAGCTGTTGAATGGCCGCCTGCAGTTGATTCCGCAGTTCAAAGTCCGAACGCGCAAGATTTTGCAGCTCGAACAATTTCGTTCTCCGAACGGGACTGTTGACGTCAATTCTGTCAAAACGCACATCCAGGAAGTCATCCCCATTTTCAGAGTCGACTACCGGCTGACAGACAGGACAGACCTGCGGTTCGGTCTGCAGGGCTTCAGCATTCCCGGAACTGGAAATTCATTCAACCACCAGATCAAGTATTTGAACCGCCCCGAGTCGGATGAGAACCGTTCGACCTTTGCGGTCTCTGTTGCAAACAAAACAGCGTACGGCGGTTACAATGTGGTCATCGACATGGGGTACAAACTCACGAGCCGCGAGTTTCCTCGGGAGATCGACGAGACCCAGCGTCAGCGAAAAGAGTCGTTGATTTATCTCTCTATCTACGCAGGCTTCTAGCCATGGATTTCAAGACGATTATCATCATCGTCCTCACGGCATCCATTGCGGCGTTCTTCATCCCAACGCCGCAGGCGGCCGTAAAAATCGGCGTCGTTTTTACCTGCCTGACGCTCCTCTTGTGCGCGTGCTTGCCTCTGGTGGCCCCTCTGGGCACCCTCTACCTCGCCCTGGTGATCGCCGCCGGCGCCTATGCCCTGTTCAGCGGGCTGAAGCTCCTTAAGGACACCCGGAACA
>JBGPAN010000103.1:0-10261 GCA_041480785.1 Bacteroidota bacterium
CCCTCGCAACAACTAGTGCCACTTCTAATAAAAGATCTTGTATTCAAAAAGGCGCTAGTGCTCGCTTCCATTGGCAGATCCTATGTCCAAACACAACATTACTTTTTGTCCGAAGGACTCCTTCGGAGGAAGCGGCACTAGTTTAACTCACTTTACGTTTGACCTGGGGCGGCGTTCGGTTCGGGCATCTCCACGAACTGATGTCGCCCTTGCTGTTTCTCCCCTGAACGAGTATATTCACCTCGGTTCCTCGAACCCTCCGACAACCGATAACGCGTTTTCCTCGAGAGTGCTCTTCGCATGCGCAACAAGGTCATTCTCATTACAGGTTCGACCGATGGCATTAGCAGGCAGACTGCAGTGGAATTGGCGGCGCTGGGTGCAACGGTTCTCGTCCACGCGCGCAATCCAGCCAGAGGCAAAGTTGTTGTCGAAGAGATCCAGACGTCAACAGGCAACCGGAAGGTTGACCTCTTCATTGCTGATCTCGCGTCGTTAAAACAGGTACGGGAGCTTGCGGCAGAGTTTCATCGCCGATATGACCGCCTCGATGTTCTGATCAATAACGCGGGCGTTTTCATGAATGAGCGAAAGCTGACCGAGGATGGCTTCGAAATGACCTATGCTATTAACCATCTCGCTCCTTTTCTGTTGACAAACCTCCTCCTCGACCTCCTCAAGAAGAGTGCTCCCTCCAGAGTCATCACCGTCAGCTCTGTTGCACACACACGGGGGCGAATCGATTTTGAAAATCTCCAGGCAGAGAAGACCTTCGGCGGCTACTATGCATATGCCCTTACGAAACTCGCCAACATTCTTTTTGCCCATCAGCTTGCGCGACAACTTGAGGGAACCGGGGTGACCTCCAATTGTCTGCATCCTGGCGTCATTGGAACAAAACTCCTGCGCGCCGGATTCAATATGCCCGGCGCAAGTACGGCCGACGGCGCCGAGACGCTCATCCACCTGGCCTCTTCTCCCGAAGTGGAACGTGTGACAGGCAAATATTTCCAGAACAAAATCTCCATCTCCTCTTCGCCTGTGACATATGACGAAACACTACAGCAAGAACTCTGGAAGGTAAGTCAGAAACAGACAGGGTTACTACCATAGGACCACCGTCCATGCATCGCTCCGCCTTCTGCAGTCTCGTTGTGCTGTGTATGTCTGTGTCGGTCTCATCCGCACAGAATTCTTCCGGAACCTCGGTCGGACTGAAGCCGATCAATGAAATGCAAAGTGATCGATACAAAGGTTTCCAGGCGGGATTGTATCCCAACGGCCAGAATGTCAGGCCACCGACTCATGACTCAGCCGGGCGCGTGTTCGTTCAGCTGATCCGGCCATTGGACACACAAGGATCGGTCGATCTGGCAAACGGAAAGATTGTGTTGCTTTCCATCGGTATGTCGAATACAACAATGGAATTCTCGGTCTTCAAGCAGATTGCCGATACGGATCGTGCAAAGAATCCCAGACTCGCCATCGTTGATGGAGCACAAGGTGGGCAAACAGCTGCGATCATCTCCAACCCATCCGCGAATTTCTGGACGGTGGTAGATCAGCGGTTGACAGCGGCAGGCGTCACGCGCCAACAAGTCCAGGTTGTGTGGATCAAAGAAGCGGATGCAAATCCGACCCAGCCGTTTCCGGCACATGCAATAACGTTGCAGCTCGAACTGGAGGCCATTGCGCACATCGTGAAATCGCGGTACCCCAACACTCGACTCGCGTATTGTTCGAGCCGAACGTATGCCGGCTATGCAACGACCAATCTCAACCCAGAGCCTTTTGCGTACGAATCCGGGTTTTCTGTGAAGTGGATGATCGAGAAGCAGATAAGCGGTGACACGTCGCTTGCCTATGCCGGTCCTTTTGCACGGTCACCCTGGCTGGCGTGGGGACCGTATCTGTGGGTTGATGGTACAACACGTCGATCCGATGGACTCACCTGGCAAGCCACTGACACGCAATCCGATGGCACTCATCCATCGGCAAGCGGGAGTCTCAAGGTCGCTGCACTCCTGTTGAACTTCTTCAAATCCGATGCTACTGCAACGCCGTGGTTCCTCAAGACTCCGGCAACCGGCATCTCGGCAGAGCGCCCGGAGATTCCGAGCTCAATTTCGCTAGCACAGAACTACCCAAATCCATTCAACCCATCAACCAATTTCGAATTTCGAATTTCGCATTTCGGATTGGTGACGCTAAGGATATATGATGTTCTCGGGAGGGAGGTCACCGTCCTTATGAAGGGTTGGCTTCATCCCCAGAGCTATAGCATTCGATGGAACGCAGCTGGGAGTCCTTCAGGAGTGTATTTCTACGATCTCACAGCGGGAACAACACGGGTGACGAAGTCAATGATCCTCTCGAAGTAACGATTTCCTTCCCCCTTGGAAATCCACAGGCGCGTTTATTTTGGCAGTATCTGTTCGACAGAAGTGCGGACGCCGGATCTCCACACTTCTTTGCCGCGAAGGAGAAGGTATGTTCCGTGGACAAGACTGAAGCGATCCGGCCTACCCTGCTGACGCCGAATGAGCAGGAACGACGCATCGGTGTCAACCTCATTTGTCTTGAGAGGAGCTGTGAGATAGTAGAGATCGTCTGTCACAGCAGAGGTGCTGACTCGATAGTGGCCATCGGAGATTGTGGAGAGCGTTGCCGACGGAGGTGAATTGTTGAAGGGATAGAGAAGAACGGCGATTTCGTTTGCAGGACCGCGCGTCGCTCGTTGATCAAATGCAATCCAGTTGATTTGTTCAGTCTTGCCGGGCGTCAGATCGTGCGTGCTCGCCGCCATGCCTGTTCCAATTCGCGACCTCATCGAACTGTTCGACGGAAGAACAAGAATACCCGGTAAGGAGGAGCTTTGGTATCCCCAGCCATGAGGCACCAGCACGGTGGGCGAGTGGAAGTACCATGAAAGTGTGTCCCCGCCCTTCTGGCAGTCCATCCGGTCAACGATGACCCAGTACGATGGTTTGACGAATGCGATCCGGCGCTGAACATGTACGCCCAGGTTCTTGTACCCATCATGTTCACCGGAGAAGTAGTCGAGCATCGCCCCTGAATTCCAAACAATGTTGCTCCCTTCGGTTTCCTTTCGGTCTATGTTCCGATCGTTCACGATGACCATGTTGTGTGCACGTGAGGACTGATACCACGGAACGTAGAGTAAATCATCGTACGTCAGTCCGAGCCCTGCGTCGACGGCGAGCGCTTTTCCATATGCATAGATCTCAAAATCGAGTATATCGTTGTGTGTGTGGAAGCCGGCGAATTTCCCATAGTTCAGGTTCATGTACAGTGCTGACGGGGTCCAATCGGTTCGCATGACGGTAAATCCGGATGCCGGCATGTGACGGGAAGTGAAGGAAGGAAGAGAAAACGTCAGGTTCTTGGAGTCCGTTTCAAACAGATTCTTTATCACTCCGCGCACGTACGGTTTCTGGAAAAACTCTGCTCCGTCCTGAAGAATGAAAACGGGAAAGGCGCCACGATGACTGTCGTTGATTGCGGGGACTTCTCCTGTCGGCGCAAGCATGGCGATCCACCAATCGATCGTGTTTCCCATGCGATGTCGAATTTCAGCTGCGAGGTCATCACCGGTGTGATACGCGGTGAGCAGATAAAACAGATTGCGAAATGACATATATGTTGCGAGCGTGTAATTCCGCGGAGCCCGCTCGGAGTGTCCGCCGTCTTCGAAGAAATCCTGCCGGAGGTGTTCTCTCAACCGCTGGAGGGCAATCGTCAACCATTCCTGTGACTCCTTGAACTCCGGAAACACAAGCGCAAGCTGGGCCAGCATATAGGATCCATGAACCTGCCAGTTGCCGGGACGATATCCTTCCCACCGTTGAAGCTCGTAGAGCCAACGACCCGCTCCAAGAATTGTCTTCAGCATCTGTTGGTGCGTCTGCCATGGGCGTTCTTTGTAAGGAAGGAAATAGTACTCAATAAACATGCGGTTGCGAACACCAAGGCCGAGCTCATAATAGACGACATCGAGATCGGGGAAACCGCGCGTGATCGCATTTCGTTGGCTGTACCATTGGTGAAAAAGGTCATCGAATTTCGCGGGATACTGTTGATCCTGCGTAGCCACGTATGCGACCAAGAGAGATTTGGACCACCACCAGTAGTGAAAGCCGTATTTCCCCGATTGACCGATCTCGCGGTTGAAGTCCACCTTCGCTCCAAAGTCAATCTCGACATCTCCCCATGGACGGATGATGTTCTTGAGCAACGAGGTCGCCCGGGCCAGGACGCTGTCCGTTTCTTGTGGGTGTAGTCGCTCGTACGTTCGCGCGTCGTCATAACTCTTCAGCATATCCGTATCGAGCAGGAAACCGACGTTTTGTGTCACGTACTTGGGTTGTCGCTTGAGGTCCCAGTATGATCCCCAGGCTCGAAATGCTCGTTCGAATTGGCTTGTTCGGAAGGCCTGGTCGACCTCCTTCAGCGCCGACTGATCCAGGCGAAGAGCCTGCAACAGATCGCGATCGTCGATGTTTTTGATCTGGTGCTCGAGGTAATCCTGGTTGTTGAGCCGAGAAGGATCTGTAAATTTGAGCTGGGCGGCAAGTGGAAGCGCCGCGAGGAGGATGAAGGAACAAATCTTACGAACGTGCGGAATTGTCCTCACCATTGCTGGACACCTCAGACCGTGGTAAGAAAAGCGGACAGTGTGATACTTCCGGAGAGAAACCCCGCACCGTGTTACGGAATTTGGATTTCAGCGCCCTCTTTTGCACCAACACATTCCGTTTTTCCACCGTACAGCGTCACCAATTGTTTGGCTTCCTGGATCATCCCGTCGACGAAATTGTCGTCATGAAGAGGATCGTGGTGGAACAAGGCGAATGTTTTCACGTTGGCCTGGACTGCAAATCGGACGACGAATTCGAGAGGAGAGTGACCCCAACCGCGCTTCTCATTGTATTCTTCCGTCGTGTATTGCGCTTCCCCGATGTAGAGATCTGCCTGCGAGAGAAACTCGACGAATTTCTCGTCGAGATACGTCGGGAAATCGGAGGAAGACCCTGACTTCTGGGTCTGGGCGAACAATGTCCCCTGGTACGGCTCATTGTCTGTCGCATACACAACGCTTCGACGGCCGTCAGTCACCCGGTATGCGAGGCACATTGCTGGATGGTTGAGGTAGAAATGCTTCACCGTCAATTCGCCAATCGTCACTTCTTCCCGCATTTCATGAACAAAGATGTTCGGACTCATTGCTCCCAGTTCTACCGGGAAGTAGTCAGAATCCATCTGGATCTTCAAGATTTTGTCCAGAGATTTGTCGCGTCCGGGCGGCCCGTAGAGATGAACGGTGTTGAGAGGTTCGTATGCCGGGAGAAAAAAGGGAAATCCCTGGATGTGATCCCAGTGTGTGTGGCTAATGAAGACGTGAATGGTGAGTGGTTGGGATTTGAATTCTTTCAGCAGTCGATTGCCGAGCTCGCGGATACCGGTGCCCGCATCAAACACGATCAGATGGTTGCCTGAGCGCAATTCAACACAGGAGGTGTTCCCTCCGTAACGCGTGGTCGATGCCCCGGGGGTAGCAATGGAACCCCTGGTTCCCCAGAAACGCACCGTCATCATGATGCGTTCTTGCGTTTGTTCATGTTTTCCAGGGCTACGGTCATCAAATCACTGAATTCAAATGGCTTCACGACATATGCGTCTGCGCCAAGTTCGGCAGCTTTGTCCATGTCGGGTTTGTACGACTTTGCCGACATGATGATGATTGCAGTGTGTGCGAACCGCTGGTCCTTCCGAAGCATTTGACAGACTTCGAAACCCAGCAGTCTCGGCAACACAAGGTCGAGGAGAATAAGCTCCGGCAGCTCAGTACTCGCGACTTCTACGGCGTCCTCGCCATTGTCGGCTTGAAGAACGGCAAAACCCTCCCGTTCAAAGCCATTCGCGACGATTGTGCGGAAAAAGTCCTCGTCATCGACGATGAGTACTTTCGGTTTCACGAGTGTTTCTGCTCCCGAAGTTGAGAACACAACGCCGAGCGGCTTTGTCGCATAAGGCTCACTGGATGTCGTTTGGTATGTTGTCGGGAAACTTATCAATTACTTTGTCGAAAGGCAACTCTTACAAGGCTGGTAATAGGTTTTTTCAACAGTATGAAGGCAGAAAACCGGGAGAGAATGCAGTTTTGAGGAGACCGGGATTGCGACTCAGTGCCGATGAGGCTGTATCCATGAGATTATCAACACCACATGCCCAATTCAACATGACGAGGTTGATTGTTCGGCATTGTGGCGAAGAGGGGATTTCCCGCTTTACAAGATCCCCTTTTGCATTCGAAATTCAGAGTTCGGCGTTCGACATTTATCGAGCCCGATCCAAGGGGAGCGAGCCAGCCGAATTTCCAATGACAAACTCCCAATCACGAATGATGAAGTTGATCGTCGAACTGTCGGGGTGACAGGATTCGAACCTGCGACCCCCTGCGCCCAAGGCAGGTGCGCTAACCGGACTGCGCTACACCCCGAAGAAAATCAAAGGTTTTTTTGACAGTTTTTCTTCCCTCAACGTTGTGAAATTGCTTTTGGTCATTAGCAATTTCATTAGCACCTCACAACGTCAAGTTTGCTGAAATGGAATTGTTGGTTTGTTGCTTGTGAAGAAATTTGTCAATGAGAATTCCTACTACTTCTGTAAGTTACGGTAAAACACTCCTCATATCAAGGGGCATTTTCCTGTAAGTTCGACACGCACGAAAGAAAGAACCACCATTGCTTTGACTCCATCTGCTCGTGAAGGCTTCGAGAAGGTGCATCATATGCAGAGCGAATGGGTGTTGACTTCCATACTGCAACGAGATAACTTGAAGTCACATTCTTTTTAGAGTGTGACTTTTTTATGCGATATGACCTTTAGGGAGGTTCATATGTTTAGCATAGCCAACATCCTTACTCTTATTGGCATCATCGTTGCGGCGTTGATTTTTGGGTTTTCAAGAAAGTTCTCCAGACCCAGTTTTGTTTACGACCATAATATACTACAAGTCAAATCGCATCCTGATGTTGTGATAAAATACAAAAACAAAAGAATAGATAACCTTTCTAGGTCACGCATACTATTCTTCAACAGTGGAACAAGAGAAATTCGCTCAGAAGATAAACCAGAATCACGACCACCCACAATCTCTTTCACTGAGGGAGCAAAGATACTCTCTTACAACATCTTGAAAGCATCATCCGAATCAATCGGCTTCAAGGTGAATCAACTGAATGATACCACACTAACATTAGATTTTCTCTATTTGAATCCAAAAGATGGCGCAGTAATTGAGGTGCTGTTTGACAATCCTGACAGGAATTTTCACATTGCATTTTGGGCAGAATTCATAGGTTCAAGACGGGTAAAACGATATAGGTATGATTTCAGCTCTAAGAGCATTGACATATATTCAATTCTCGGATATGTGTCTGGCTTCGGTATCCCATTATTTATTATCAACAGTATCGCCATGCGGCACCTACCAAAAATGAATGTCGTAATATTATTGACTGCACTTGTCTTTTTTTGGTATCATTTCGTTCGGCAGTTGCGAGTAGTACTTGGATATCCTATACCTCAATTTGCCCGTGATGTTTTTGAATCACAGTGACTAACCAGATATTGAATGGTTCTCCATCAATATTGACTTGAAAGCCAGTCATGTCTTGATTATACCTGCTGGAAATGAGCAAGAAGCACTCTATGAAGCATACAACAGAATGATTCCTGTCAATAAACTGTTTGAAGTGGAAAAGGATGCTGTGAGAGTTACGAAATTGAAAGTGAACTAATCATCCGAGATTGGAAGATTCAGTTTCTCAACGACCGTTCAGGAGGACTAAGAGGTATGGAAACCATATTGATTGTCCTAGTTGTAACGCTGCTTCTATTCCTCATCTTTGACATTTACAAACATATTTCAACTAAGAAGATGTTTGAGGATAAATGGGGTCCAAAAAGACTTGATGACAAGTTTGTCTTGGAAAACATAATCTTCACTCGGTCTAGTCTTCGTGGATTATACGGGGGACTCGTCATAATTACATCTGTCTTGGCTTTACTAGGAATCCGAGCCATCAACGACATTAAGACCAATGTCGGCAATGACATCAAAACTAAGATAGATTCCACTTACAACATAAATCTAGATAGCCTTGCGGCGAAGGCTGAGGAAGTAAACCGAATCAACGCTCAAGTTAGAAATGATTACGCATCATCGGCCAAGTATCTTAGCCTTATTAGAGATGCGTCCCGTCAAGTCAGTTTTTTTGTGGTTAGAGGTATTCCAGTTAAGGCAAATGACTTCCAAAGTGTTGCATTTAAAAACCTCAAGACTGAAGACGGTCACTCGCTTCCGGTATTCCAGACCTCCCCCAATATCATGATTCTCGAACACAACGGGGGTGTTAGCCTTACCAAAGTAACCAAGGATTCTATACATTTCTCCAATTTCTCTTCATGGTCTGATGCCCCTATATCGTTTGACCTATGGGTCTACAATACAAGTGCAAAAGCAAATCATTGATGAGGGCAGAAGAAATACCAAGATACGGGAATTGACAGTGTGGAGTGCAAGATTTGATGACCCACAAGATATTGAACTAACAGTAGAAAGAGAATGATGCATCAATAAATGAAAAACACAAATCCAATTACTTGTTTGGCTGTCTTGGCCTTTTTCTTCTTACCAACTCTTGGGCGCAACAATCCAACCTCGACTCAACCTACAATCTTTTGATGGCCAGGGGGACAAAAATGGAAGATTATAACCGCGACTTCCAGGAATTTTCGCAGGCCGCAGGCCCCAACAGTGACGAAAGTCCGAGAGCGATAGAACTCTGCGAGTTAGCTGGGTCCGCCGATGAGTGTACTTTCCACGTTGGTGCCCTAATAAATATCTATCAGAACATATCTACGACACGTGACCGGATAGCTGTCAAACCACTGATAACCATGGAAATCAATTACTACGTGAGAAAGATGGACCGCAGTGTTAAGAGAGTCAATCAGATTCTCTCTTTCACACACCGAGTAGCAATTGCTGAAACTGGGGAAAGATTCAAAGGTGACCTGAGAGAACTTATAGCAACCATGGAACGGATAGACCTAAGGTAGACGATTTCCGTGGCAAGCGACATGGGGACACTCTTGAAACCGACCTGACAGTAAGGAGATAACTCAAATGCCAGAAGAACAAGTAGCAAATGTCTCAGAGATTTTGCAGCAGCTGGAACAGTGGTTCACCGAAATGGTAGAGACATTCCAACAGAAGAGTGATGGTTTCCAGGCTGTATCGGATTTGTTCTATAACTTGATGACGAATGAGACTGCACATCACAATACATACGATAACAAGGAACAGAGAAAGAAAGTTGTGAGTGCGATTAAGAACATGATGGATGCGAGTAAGCAGCAAGACCCAATTACAATGCAGAGGTTCAGCCTGCTCATCTCAAACCTCGGAGTGGCGAGAGCGATGATTCAGACTGCCAATAAGGAAGGCGTAAAGATAGTCTAGGCACTATTTATCACTGCGTTCCGCATCGGAAATCATAACTCAAAAAATCCCTCACTGGACACCGGCTTCGTTGTCGCTACATCTCCTTGACTCACTTACCTTCAACAACTATCGTTCATATGGTTTCCGGATAAAACTGCTCCCCGGCTGTTTTAAATAGGGTGTACCGCAAAACGCCTTAAGAAATGAACCTTTGCTTGCGCCTAACGTTTAGGCAAACCGCATTGCCGTTGCGAACTCCATCAATTTACGATTGTGTGAGCAATGGCATTGAGCTGACTTGCCCCCCCCATGAGTGGTACACTTTGATTGCCGAAGGGAAATCGCGAACCCACTTCGCCACCAGCTGCGCTTCCATTTCCGTGTCGCGCTTCACCCTGCGTTAGATCATACCCGGCCACAAGATGGCAACAGAATTCACGATGGGCGCCTAACTTGACGCGCTGAGAGCACATCCCGCACAGTCGTCCAACGCATACTGGGATAGCGATCGTTGTCGAGCGGCTCTAGCTTTGCCCGGCCGTCGAACATGTTACGCATGTACTGCATGCCCTGCCATGCCGGGAAAGATTCCTTCTCTCCGGGAGCGACCGTGCGCGCGACATTGATAAGCGTGCCGAGCATTCCCAGACCTCCGGCGTGGAACAGTCGGAACTCCTTTCCGGTCACCTCACTTACGACCGCCGTCAGTTCCCGGGCGCTGAGTTGATC
>JBGPAN010000104.1:0-10256 GCA_041480785.1 Bacteroidota bacterium
CATGAATTTTCATCACGGGGACGGTTATGAAGACGTCGGCATTCCGGACGTCCTCTTGCAGATAGTATTTGCCACCTTGCGGCTGGGCATAACCACCTCCCGGGACATCGATGAGCGCAAGTTCACTCCATGGATCTGTGTCCGAATTGCCGTTGAGGTTGGAAAGCCTAAAGTCGACACCCGCAGCCACCATCTCGCTCTTCAGGGTCTGGTAGCCCGGGACATCGAACAATTGTACCCAAGGAGCGAATTTGGAGCCAGTCGCTCTTTCGAATGTTGTAAACGGTCTTGGCGAGCCATCTCCCACGACGATGTGAATTTTCCCATGATCTACCTCGTCGACGATCTTCACCAGGGCCTTTACCACACGCACATCCGTGATTTCGCCGCATCCGCTCGGATCGTATTCGACGATGTTCGGTTTGATTAACACTGTGTTTCCACTCTTGACGATTCCTCGTAAGCCGCCCGCAAGATCTACTGCCCGCCGTACCATTTGTTCGATGGTGGCATAGGAGATGCTGGCATCATCGACAGCTGCAGGGTTTGCCAATGCACTATCATCCGACCTCACAATCGCCACCGTTGTGGCGACGGTAGTTCTTGCATTAATATCGCGGCTCAGAAGAAACGATTGGTAGACCGTGGTCATCGTGTTAGAGGCTTGAGACAGATCCCACCATAACCAACCGGAGAGGGACAGGAGCAAAAGAGTGAATTTGAACGGTCGGTGATGCCGCGATGCGCCGAATGATTTCATCGCTACGTCGCCTTGTTTATGTAAGTGAATAAACCAAGCCAGCCACATAAGAAAAAGAGATTGTAAGCACCAAGTAAAATGCCAGGACTTTACCTCCCAGGAGCTGATTGTACGCATACAACGTTTCCAGTTTGGTTGCTGGCCCGGCGATGAAAAACGCCAGTGTTGCGCTCTTGCTCATTCCCATCTCCATCAACGTCTTGACAAGAGGGATTGCTGCCCCCCCACAGGTATAGAAGGGGACACCCATTCCGATCGCGATTAACGTGCTGACCTTGGCATTTCCTCCCAGGAGCGACGTGATGGCCTGAGGGGGAACCGTGGCTTTCACTGCAGCACTCAGCAAGATCGCCACGGAAAAGTATTTCGCGACGTACAGGGAGCTTCCAGAAATCTCCTTCAGGAGCGATCTCTCCCCCCTTTGCTGTCCGTTCTCAACTGTGTCCTTCCTCTTGTAGATCGATTTGAAGAATTTGATCGTAAGCAGGCCGGCGACAATACCGAGCACAAACGCGGCAGTCGTTCTGGCGATTGCCATTTCTACCCCAATTTGCGTCGCGGTGAGAAAGAAGATGCTCGGGTTCATGAGCGGGGAAGAGATGACGAACGCCATAACAGCACTAAAAGGAATTCCCGCGGACACCAATGAAATGCCGATCGGGATGGCCGCGTATGTCGGCAACGGCGAAATGAGGCCGATCAACGAGGCGGCAAAGATCGACGCGAGCTCGCTCTTCGTGGTGAGCAGGATTGCCCTGCCTCTGAAGAATCGGACCGCCAGAACGTTGATGGCAACGCTGATAAAGAGATAGGGACCGACATCGAACAGGATCTCGAAAAAATTCTCCAGGATCCGCAACGTGTAGGTCCCTTCGAGCAGGATCAGTATTCTCTGAAGATGTTCCGTGTTGTCTCCGATCGGTTGAGGTTTCAAATCACGGGGAATTGGATTTGAATATGTTGTCCCTTTTTCTTGGATTGAAAAACCGCTTATGGTGCGCTATGCTCCGATCGCTTCGTGGACCAATCGACTGATACCACCCCCCTTGGTCCCAAACCACGCATTCCCATCCCGGTCGAACACGATAGCGTAGACCCTATTATCAGCCAGAGGACTGTTTCCGCCCCCCACGTACTTTCCGCCGACGTAATCACTGGTATAATTGAGAAACGACTGATCGTCAAAAGCGCTCACTCCTCCCTCGCGGTTAATCTGTTCCGGATGAGGCGAGCAGCCAAACCAAAGTTTACCATCGGGCCCTGGCTGGATAGCGTAAACGAAATCTCCCGCGAGCCCGTCCTTCATCGTAAACACCTTGAACGAGTCTTCATCAAAACGGCACGCTCCTCCGCCCCTAAACCCAAACCACACCTTCCCGTCTCGATCGACGGCGGCCGCGCCGTCACCGACCTCATTAACGGGAAGCCCTGTCGCGTTGCTGAATGTCTGCCAGTTCTTACCGTCGAATCTGCAGATCCCGCCTCCCTTCGTGCCGAACCACGCGCGGCCTTTTGTGTCTAAGGCAATCGAGTACACACGGTTGTCACATAGTCCGCTGTTCCCGCCGCCGACATATTCTCCCTGAGCGTAATCGCTCGTATAGTTTTCAAATCGCTTCCCATCGAAGACACTGACGCCCCCTTCCTGGATGATCGTATCAGGCTTCGGGGCGCAGCCACACCAAATTTTGCCGTGCGGACCGATCTTGACGGCGTAGACATGGTTTCCTGCCAATCCATCGTTCATCGTAAAGCTTTTCCATAATGTCCCGTCGTACACGGAAAGCCCCCCACCTGCAGTACCAAACCAGACGTTTCCACCCTGATCTACGGCAATGTCCCAGACGTGGCCTGAGCCAAGGCCGGACGATTGTGAAGTAAAGGTCTTCCATTCCACGCCATCAAATCTTGCGGCGCCGTTTGGGTTCTTGAATCCAAACCATAGCCGGCCCTCCCTATCCATCGCGGCGGCATAAACAAGATTGCTCAATAGCCCATCCCGCGCTGTGAATCTTTTCCAATACATTGACTGCTGAGAATTCATCACGTAGGACATGCTCTGCGTTTCACTTTTCACGAATTAGGATTGGCCAACTATGCACCCAGAATCGAGAAACTCTGCCGATCATACAGCCGCTTGAAAACACCGTCGAGCTCCAGGAGCTCTGCTGCCGAGCCTTTCTCCACGATTCTGCCGTTTTCCACAACGAATATGCAATCGACATCTTTGATCGTGGAGAGCCTATGCGCGATGATCAGAGTTGTCCTCCCCTTCATCAATCTCTGAAGCGCTTGCTGCACGTGGAACTCCGATTCTGAATCCAGGGCACTGGTTGCCTCATCCAGAACCAGGATTCTCGGATCCTTCAGGAACACACGGGCGATAGTCAACCGCTGCCGCTGTCCACCGGAGAGCGTCGATCCTCGCTCACCCACCACGCTATTTATCCCATACCGCATTTCTTTGACGAAGTCCCACGCGTGGGCATGCTGCAGCGCCTCGGTGATTTCGCAGTCGGTCGCATCGGGGCGCCCGATCCTGATATTGTCGGCAATCATCCCGGAGAACAGAAGCGTCTCCTGCATAACAATGCCAATGTTCGATCTCAGGAATCTCAGCGACATCTGGCGGATATCCACGCCGTCAATCAGGATCGATCCTTCAACCGGATCATAGAACCTCGATAGCAAATCCATCATTGTGCTTTTCCCGGCACCCGACGGCCCAACGAAGGCAACGCGGGCACCAGAGGGAACGGAGAATGAAACTCGGTCCAGAGAGAACGCCTCTTCGTTGTCCGGATAACGAAAAGAAACGTCCTGGAAATCGATACCGCCATCGAGGTTTTCAAGCGTCACCCCGTTCCTGGGTTCTTTCACCGTCGGCTGGGCATCGAAGAAATCAAAAACTCTGTCCAATGAACCGACTCCAGCTCCCGCCTGGATAGCAGTCTCTGCCGACCGATTGAGGGGAAAAAGCAACTGTGCCAGTATAAGCAGCAAACCGGTGATGTCTCCCATTGTCATCCGTGAGCCGAGCATCAGGTAGATACCTACAACAACGACAAGGAGCCTGGCGAGCTCAGGGAGGATTTGATTGAGCACCGAAAATGCAGCCTGGACCCTCGCCATCTTCATGGTCTCTGTGTAATGAGATTCCAACCGTTCACCAATTCCGAGGCTGGCCTGCTCCTCGTGGGTGAACGACTGCAAGACTTTCATCCCGACGACTTTCTCGGATACATCACCGGCCAGCTTCCCGAGCTCTTCTTGAACTTGTTGAGCGATCTCCCTGGCTCTCGGAAGAAAGAACCTTATGCCTACGGCGTAGACGGCACAGACACCTATGACAGGTAATGACATTTCCACGGGATACGTGGTGATCAAATAGCCCAGAGACGCCAAAATGGTGAAGCCGTCGAAACAACTGTTGATGATCACAGAACTAAACAACAATTGAGCCATCGAGATATCATTCGTCATGCGAGAGACAATGTCGCCTGTCTCGTGATGAGCGTAGAAGTCAGCACTCAGGCGTTGCAGGTGTTGAAACAGCCGGTGCCTCAGCTCCTTGATAATGTTGCTGGAGATGTAGACCGGCAAAAAGGTCCGGTAGTAGAAAACGACTGTGAGCGCAAGGAGGAACGCGAAAACCGCGACATAGATCGACGTCAGTTGTTGGTTAGAAAAAGCTTGGTAGTTGTTCAGAAGCCATCGGCTCACCGCGGCCAATGCCAAACCGCTAAGACCCTTGACAACTGCCAGCAGGCAGGCCACCAGGAGGACCCGTCTCAAGCCGCTGGTCAACTCCCAGAGCCTGTCGATCAGTGTCGTTCTCGTTGCGCTACTCATACGTTAGGCGAGTTACCAACTTGATCTTGCACGCGCCACGCACGTGCATCTAGTGAGATGATTTCTTACCGTTGGGATCAATCCAGTACTGTTCCGGCAACGTGAGCCCAAGTCGCCGCCCTCTTGCATAGGAATACAAGCACTTCTCGGGCACATTCATGAAATAGTCTTTCTTCGCCAGGAGAGCAGGAATCTCTCCAACGAGACCGATCATCCAAACATTGTCAGCATAGAGCTTGTAGATTTGCTTGAACAGTTCTACGTCTTCCTCGACGCTACAGTTCTTACGTCGGTCATTGAGCGAGATGAGTTCTTTGAACTCAGCCGTGGGCTCCTCCCCCTTCTTGCCCCTGCTGTTATTCCACATTCCAAACAGCGGTGCAACGTAGTTGGAGTTGAAATCGGGCACTGGAGGCGCGAACGAACCCATCGGCCTCGCCTGGATCATTACCTCCGCAGAACGGGTCCGTTCTGTCATGAGGGAACCCTCAACAACTCTTACCTCAGCTTTTACGCCGATCGCTTGCCAGTATTCACCTGTTGTTTGCAGAATGTCGAGCGTATTTCCCGCGGCGACAGTTTCGATCAAGAGCTGGATCGGATTCCCCTCATGATCCAGACGGAACCCATCCTTGTCTCTCCTCGTGAGTCCTATTTCATCCAGCAGAGCGTTCGCTCGCCGCACGTCGTATTGTGCATACGCTCTGGCAAACTCGGGCACATAGAATGGGGTGGATTCCGCTGCCGTTGCCTGACGGGGCACGCCCGCATTCTTGTAGAAGAGTAGATTCAGTTCATCTCTATTGATCGCGAGTGATAGCGCGATGCGGAATCGGACATCTCGCAACAGAGGACCTATTCTGGGATGCGTACAATTAAAATCGATGTACAGCGCTATATCTGATCCCCGGTCTTGTGGCCAGGTCAAAAGCTGGTACCCGCGCCGTGCGGCATTCTCCTTGAGTAAAGGAAAGTCCCGGAATTCCAGACGTCCCCATTGAAAGTCAAAGTCGCCGGCAATCGTTTTCATCGTCAGGACCTGCTCATTTGACGTCACGTGAACGACTATTCTGTCGATGTACGGCAGCTGCTTTCCATCGGTGTCCACCGCCCAGTAGTACGGATTGCGCACAAATTCATAGATATTCGGTGAACTCGATTCCCTGGAAAGGACCCAAGGCCGCAACGTCGGTATGTCAGGATCCATGTATCCGAGATACCAACGCTCCGTCCTTTTGTAGAGCTCGCTCCATTTCCTGATGCCGGCCTTTTTCAAGAGCCGCTCAAGCTTCGCACTGTCAGCATACTTTATGTGGAATTGCTTCAGGTAATGGCTTGGAACGTAAAACAGAACGATGGACGTCATCTTCTGATAGAATGCCTTGTACGAAGAAGGAAATACCACTCGAAAAGTGTATTCATCCACGATCTCGATCTTCCCAAACTGGCTGTCAATCTGCAGCTCTTCCTTCGGTAGAGGATTGATATCCTTGTTCAATGCATCGTCTTCATACCAGAAACGGACGTCTTCAGTCGTGAATGGATGTCCGTCAGACCAGCGAACACCTTTCCTGAGTTTAATCGTCCAAATACGACCATCGTTTGAGATGAGATGATCCTTGCAGAGGTACGCTTCGAAATGATATCCGTCCTTCGCCCATCTGAAAAACGACGGCGTCGCTATCTGGTAGACGAGATTGACATCTCGTCGGCTCGTTACGTCAAAGTGCCATGCGCCGCCGTGAACCCCCGGCTGCCCATATGGCTTGACCACGAGCGGTTCCCGAGGCAGGCGCTCCCCCAGCGGGGGCAGCTTCCCGGCTTTGACCAACTCCGCCATCATCGGGGACTCTTTCATCGAGCGAAGCTCTTCAATCGAAATCGTGCCTCCTTGCTTTGAAGGATCGCCCCTCGAACAAGAAACGAACGCACTTAATGTCACCAGCAACGCGGTATGGACAAACCGCGTCAACCGGCCCGTATGTCCGCCTACCCGATACATCAATCGAAACCTGAGATGAGTTCTTTCAATCGCTTCGCAGGGTTGAATGCACGATTCGCATCGTTGTATTTTATCCAGAAATAAGAAACCACAAAGTCATTCTTGATCGATTCTACATACGAGTCCCTTTGCTCCCATGCCAGAAGCGATCTTCTTATGAGATCCTTTATCGCATCGTCATTACTTAGTCTTTCCTTCCGTTGCTCTCCGAATTCGACTACCTCTTCCTCATCCGTTATTGTCCCAGTATTCATCGAGACGCCCTGGCGTTCCAATTCCTTCGTGAGAGTGATAGCCCTGATAGTCAAGATGACATAGGATAGTCCACTCAAAAGAAAATCCACCCTCGCCCGAACACGGTCATTTCCTGCAGCGAAACGGGCCTTGCGCAAGTCTTCGTCGCATTGGTGCAGCAACTCCAGAGAATAGAGTTCATGAACCTTAGAAGCTGCAAACGAAGAGCACGAAGGATGCTCACCCTGTTCCACAGCTCGTCGCCACGCTGTTTCCAATCTCTCAAAGTAGCTTCGGATCCATTTGCCTGCATCACCAAAAGCCTTGTCGTAAAACTCATCGACCAGCTTGTCGACGTCTGCGTCCACATCCCACCAGAGTTTCGAGGCGATGTAATAATTCAGCCCGTTGACCGCAAAGCCATCTCCCGCCTGGGCCTGATAGAGCCGGACGCCAATGGCGTGCAAGTACCGCAACGATTCTGCAATCTTCGCATAAACGATCCGCGGCAAATCCGGCCAGGCACCGTTAATGAAGTACTCATAGATGGCGACATTCTTCGCCACCTCAGTCCATCCCTTCGCGATAGCATAGTGCTCCCGCTTCTTCTCTTCGTTGTCGTGCAAGTAGCAGCTCCAGAGGCAGTATTGCGGGATCAATCGACTATCAATCTCTGTTCTTTCCGGTCGGTCTACATACCATGAGTAGGCCAAATGCACGAGGTGCTTTCCTGGATGCTTCGCTCCCATTTTCTTGGAGATCGCATTCGCGAAGGTAAAGATGCGATCCGTGATTACTGGTTTGTCAGGATTGTTTTTCAGTCTCTTTCCCGTGTCAAGCGACCGACATCGTTCACATTCACAGAAACGCCCACCATCGTTTGGAGAGATGTGGAGAGCGTCGTAGTCGGGATGATTCCTAAAGAACTCATCAATGTAGGCAATGAAGATGGGCACGAGATCGGGATTGGTCGTACAGAGCTGCGCCCCGTGCTTTCCGTCAAAATTCTCCAGATCGCGATCGCGTCGCCCATCGACGAGAGCAAAGTACTCTGGATGGTCTTTCCCAAACTTTTCCGGTGGCACGATAGCACCCCAATCGTGGCCACCCCAAACCTTCATCCCACCAAGCTTGTTTCTCCTCTCCCAGAGTTGGACTCCCTCAAGATGTTCTTCGGATATTCCCAGCTCCCTTTTCTTCGAAATTCGATCCAATGGACCCCACAACGCGCCACCCGGCCCGCGGTTCCGCCATTTGAAATCAGGAGCCTCACAGATGTCGATGTCTGGAATGCTCAGTGTCGACGTTTCAGGAACAACTTCTCCCAGCTCGCCGGGCCAGAACCAGTGGACATCGCAGTACTTTTCGAGAAACGTACACACGGCAAAGAAAAGCCCATCATCGTCTGCCCCGACAATATGAAGCCCGACATGACTGGTACGAATAATGTAACCTTCTCTCTCAAGCGGTGAGGTCACCAATCCGAAAGGGTTGTTGATACTTCCGATAAGGATCGCGAAACGGGAGGTGTCTTTAAGAGAGGTGAGAACTGGAATGTGAGCTTGTGTCATGCGCTTCAGGTAGTGCTGTATCTCTTCCGCAGCCTCCATCTCTCCCTTCGTTGCTGCTTGAGATACCACAATGGATGACGTTGCTTTGCCGTCTTGAACCAGAACATGTCTACCATCTTCAGTGTGCGTCATTGGAAGTTAGTTCATCGCGAGAGGTTAAATTCCAGAAAATCATTCTGACACTGATTACCGTTTGTCACCAACAATTTCCGTGATCCCGCCATGTTGATGAATGCGCGTTGCGTTATCATCGGATAGAACTCACGCTTCTCGCCTTTGTATTCAGGATCGCCGTGCTGACAAATCCCACCGACGGGATCGTGAAATCTGAGTATCTGCTTCATCGAATCAAGACTAAAAACGAAGTTTCCCGCGGACGTTAACTTCATGAGATTCGAGTACCTCGCATCGCTATTGCGGTCACCTTCCGGTCCACGGCTCTTTTCCAGAGCGCGTACCCACGGCGTGGCGGTGTGGTTCGTGCAGAATATCGCCTCCCCTCGGCTCCACCGCACATTCTGATCGATGGGAGAGCGTTCAACGATGGCTGCATTCCCCGATTCGTCGACAAGAGCAAAATGGAATCCAGCGCTGAGCGGCTGGTGAGCGGCGAGGTAGTCGACCGCTTCCTTCACGTTGCTGCATTCATGTAATACCGGCCGGAGCAGGAGATTTCGTACGGTCCCTGATTTGTTGCTCGAGGAAAAATGAATCGATGCTTCGCCAATGGCCAATCCCTTGTCATTCAGTCCTGTCATGACGGAGAAACCGTCAACCCGCACAGCACAGAGGACTGTGTTCATTAATGCAGGGCGTATCAACCGGATTACTGCCGCGCCAGGCCCCGGGGACGTTGCGTCATGGGTTTTCCCGAGAAGCGGCCCTGCATCGGTTCCGGGAAAAATGATATCCGTGCAACCGTTTTCGTCTTCCTTGAACAAACCCACTCCTGCCGAGAAAATGTGCTTCTGCAGATCCATCAACGGGATCCCGGCACCAGCACTCATGGCTTCCATCTCATCCCATAAATAGGGAAAATTCCTTCTATACGACTCTCCCATCGCGTGGATCGCCCGCTGGACGTGGTGCGCGTCGAATCGACGCGCAAGCGCATCAACAGACCGCCTCACTGCTTCTTCCAGCTCGGGTTGTAGCTCTGCACCGTACTTCAAGCCAATTTGCTCGCTGGTGCCGGCCGACTCGAGATAGTAGAGATCCTTCGCTGCCTGTGCCTTGTGACCGGGTTCTTTCATCTCATTCTGTTATTAGCTCCAAGAAGTCATGCCGCAGCCAAGATCGTGAAGACGAGGTATGGCGACCGGGAGCTTTCCTTTAGGATCGATCTCACCACAAAGAAGACGGCAGAGGGCTTTCAATTGCGGCAAGCGTTCACCGCATGTGCAGATGTACGTCTTCGCAGCTGGATAGTCGAGCAAATCGAACGGCGTATTGAGTGCAATCCAGATCGTCTTCTTGCCGAGCGAGAACAGTTTTCTGACAATTTCGCCTTGGCGCGGGTGCACGTTTGAGCGATGGCTGCCGAGAATCAACAGGTCATAGTACCCAGCTTTCTCCACCACGTCGACGATTTCGTCGGGATACGGATCTAAGCCGTAGTGGACAAGGTCAAATCCGTCTGTGGAGTAGCTGTATTTGTCGCTCAGCATGCTGCGTATGGCATAGCTTGCATTGTCTCCCATCGTTCCATCCAGCGAGGCATTCGAAAGAAGATTGGGCATGATGAGCAATGACTTCGTCTGCTGGTTTAGTTTCAACGGCAGAAGATGTTCCTCGTTGCGGACCAGAGTAACAGAGTCTTCGCCCATCGCTTCCTTGC
>JBGPAN010000105.1:0-10230 GCA_041480785.1 Bacteroidota bacterium
GATTAAAGTGATAGAGCTGCGGCGGAGCACTTTCCTCCCGCATCATCACGAGATTGTCCATCTGGATCAGCTTGCCCTGATTGTTCCGGACGTACAATGACCGGAGATCGAGCGGCTCGTCGCGGTTGTCCCGATCAACCTGTCCAATGACCGAATACTGAAATCCATTCATCTCGAAGTACGAGAATCTCTGCCCGCTGAAAGCCAACTGCAGCGTCTGTGCGATGTCGACGATGGAAACTCCGAGACTTCGGGCACGATCCCGATCGATGGTGATATCGATTTCGGGCTTGTTGAATTTCAGGTTCACATCTGCATTCAGAAGGACGTTGCTCTTGTTCACCTCGTCCATGAACTGAGGCAGAACCGCACGGATCTTTTCAAAATCCTGATTCTGGATAACGTAGGCTATTGGCATGCCACTCCGCATTCCCCCGCCGCTGGCAGAAATCGTTTGCTCCTGCGTCACAAAGACACGCGCTTCCGTGAGCCGCCGCGTTTTCTCGCTCAGAAAATCCGCGATCTCCTGCTGCGATCGTTTGCGCTCTTCTGGCTCTGAGAGCATCACGCGAATGTTACCTGAATTCACAGAGGTGAAGCCGCCGATGAAACTCAGGCAGACGCGTTTTTCTGGAACCGAATCGCCGATCATTCTCACAAGGCGATCCACAAACGCGTCGCTGTATTCAAAGGAAGCGCCTTCAGGCGCCGTAGCGGACATGCGAAGATAGGATCGATCATCAAGCGGCGCCAGTTCTGATTGAAGCCGCATGCCGATCAGGGCAATGAGAGCCAGCGAAGCAGCGATGATTGCCGTCGCAATCCACCGGTGTTTCATGAACCTCGTCAGGAGGTTCTCATAGAATCTATTCAACGATTCAAAATATCGCTCGGTCACCATGTAGAACCGTGTGTGCGCGCGCTTCTTCCGGATCATCTTGGCATTGAGCATAGGCGTCAGCGAAAGGGAGACGAACGCAGAGATAAGCACAGCACCTGCGATGATGATGCCGAATTCCCGAAACAAGCGACCAACAAATCCCTGCAGAAAGACAATCGGGAGAAACACGGCAGCCAGGGTAATGGACGTCGAGATAACTACAAAGAGGATTTCCTTCGAGCCGGCGAACGCAGCCTCAGTGGGAGACATTCCCTGCTCGACTTTCTTGAAGATGTTCTCGGTCACAACAATGCCGTCGTCAACAACGAGGCCTGTGGCAAGGACGATTGCCAGAAGCGTCAGGATGTTAATGGAGAATCCCATGATGTACATGATGAAAAACGAACCAACCAGCGAGACAGGAATGTCGATCAGCGGCCGAAAGGCGATAATCCAGTCACGGAAGAAGACAAAGATAATGAGAATCACGAGACTCACGGCAATGAGAATTGTTACCTGTACCTCTTTGACCGACCGCTTGACAAAACGGGTGTTGTCAATGGAGATTTCCATTTTGTAGTCGGCGGGCAGCGCCTTCTTTATTTGCTCGTAGCGTTTGTAAAACTCATCGGCAATCTCGAGGTAGTTGCTTCCCGGCTGGGGGATAACACCGACACCAACCATCGGGACGCCCGATTGTCGCAGAATGAATTCTTCATTTTCGGGACCCAGCACGGCAAAGCCAACATCACTCATGCGAACAGTCCTGTCTGCATCAGCTTTGAGGATGAGGTTGTTAAACTCCTCTTCCGTGCGCATTCGTCCCTTCGTGTTGACGATCAGCTCAGTCTGATCTCCCGAAAGTTTTCCTGAGGGCAAGTCGACGTTCTCGCGCGCGAGCGCACTTTGAACATCAAGCGGCGTGAGACCGTATGCCACGAGCTTTTTCGGATCCATCCACAGACGCATCGAGTACCGCTTCTGTCCGCGAATGGATGTTGAACTGACACCGGGAATCGTTTGCAGGTTTTGTGCGATGACGTTTTCTGCGTAATCGCTCACCTCAAGCTGGTTCTTTGTATCGCTCTGAAGTGTGAGGGAGATGATGTCGTCGGAGTTGGCATCGGCTTTCGTCACGACCGGCGGACTGTCAATGTCCTGGGGGAGCGATCGGGCGGCACCGGACACCTTGTCACGCACATCGTTGGCTGCAGCCTCGAGGTCTGAATCGAGATTGAACTCCACCGTAATGTTGCTGCTTCCCTGACTGCTGCTCGATGAGATATTACGGACACCCGCGATCCCATTGATCGCCTTCTCCAGCGGCTCTGTGATCTGCGATTCGATGACACTTGCATTCGCTCCAGCATAACTGGTGCGAACGCTGATGATGGGAGGATCAATCGCTGGATACTCACGAACACCAAGAAAGGTGAAGCTGATCATGCCAAAAAGCAAGATCGCCAATGACATGACGATGGCGAGCACGGGGCGCTTGATGCTGACAGACGCTAGACTCATAGAGGGATCTTCTCAGATTGTGCCGATGAACGGAACATTACTTGATGGTCACGTTGACCGGCATTCCCGGACGGAGCTGCAGAATTCCCGTCGTGATGACAGTATCGCCTGCAGAAAGCCCATCGGTGACTTGTATGACGGAGGGTGTACGAATTCCTGTTTTCACAGGAACAGACACCACCACACCGTTCTTCCGCACGAGTACAGTCTGCCCTTTGAGAACAGGAACGATAGCCTGAGTGGGTACCATGAGTGCACCGCCGGGTTGCTTCAGGCGGAGTTCGACATGAACATAGCCCCCTGGGAAAATCGTCTCGCCTTTGTTTTCACACATCGCCCGCAGCTGCAGTGTTCGGGTTGTTGCCTCGATCTCCGGCTCGATGGCATACACCTTCCCGCCGAATTCCAGATTCGTTTCATCACTGTGGAATTTCACAAGATCGCCAACACGCACTTTTCCGGCATATTTCTCTGGTATCGCAAAGTCTACTTTGAGCGGATTGATTTTCTGAATACTTGCGACCCGTGTCGTCGGGGAAATTACATAACTCCCCTCACTCACATAGCGGAGACCGATGATGCCGTCAAACGGAGCGCGAATTTCCCGTTTACGGATAGCAGCAAGAAGATTTTCGCGATCCGCCTTCAGTGTGGCCAACGTACTGACGGCAATATCGTACTGCTCCTTGCTTGTATTGTTGGTCTCCAAGAGCTGTTTTTGCCGCTCTGCCAGTTCTGCCGCAAGCTGAATTTGAAGCTCCGTCTTCTTCAACTGTGCCTGGAGGTCGTCATCATTGAGTTTCACCAGGAGCTCGTTCTTCCTGACATGCGCTCCTTCTTTGAACAGAATCGCCACAACAGTGCCCGCGGCTTCGGCGGCAAGATCAACCGATTCTGATGCCAGGACGGTTCCTGAGGAGTTGACGACATTGTCCAGCGGCTGAGAAGAAACGATAACTCCGCTCACGGTCATCCCACCAGAGCGCCGTTCGCCTCCTGGACTTGGTGCCGGATCGTTGTTTTTGGATGCGCAGGACGTGAACAATAGCGAAGCGCAAAGAGCTGTCAAGAACAGCAATACACGGAATGTTTCTTTCATAGCCTCAGGTTTTTTGTTTTGCCAATATGGAGAATAATGTCAGGAAAGTCAAAATGAGCGGAGCGTTCAATGCAGTATTAGACGAACATAGACCAAAATGTACTCTCACCATCTATCAGAAGTACACTCGCACCTCAGCCGCAAATGAACAGTTAGGCTCATACCACGCTTTCAGAATACTCGGCATCAAAAAAAGCCACTCTTTTGGTGTCAGCTCTTCTCATCGATGCATCCCAGCGACAGTTGTATGTGCGGCTTTGTTCTTGAACACCAAACGATCAGGACAAAACTCCATTCGCGTTGATCTTCTGTTTTCGCCACGTATTAAACGTGAGTCCACCCTCCTCTTATGATTAGTTTCTCAGATTGGCGAAAGGGCTAACTCACGGGATTTCTGCCTGTTAGCCGAACTAATGTAACAACCTCCTGCCCCAGTCGTAACACAATTTGAAGTTAACGAATTCAATCTTTACCATTGGAGCACCTGCCACAATCAGGGAGCTCGGTGTGACACCACAAATGCTTCCTCTCAATACTTCACCGATTCGCTACAAGGCGAACGGAAAAGATCCTTTCAGGCTTCAAGCTCTCGTCAACGAACTTGTCGACCGGGCTTTTCGTACCGGAGTGTAGACCGCGGCATTCGGTGACACAGATTTCGTTTCTTTTCTCACTCGATCACGTCATACAAAACCAGGAGGGTTTATGAGTCCCGCACTCGTATTCATCATTACATCGATACCGTACGTCGTCGCTTTTCTCGCACTACTGACTCTTTGGAAATCCGTGGTGCTCGTCAGAGGTACGGAGATCGCTATCGTCGAACGCAAGTACTTCGGAAAGAAAATGCCTCAGGGACGCGTCATTGCCCAGGCAAATGAGATCGGCATCCAGGCGAGGACACTTGCACCCGGTCTTCATCTGCTTATTCCATTCGTCTACAAGCCGATGAAATATCCTTTCACCGTGATAGCGGAGAATGAGGTCGGTATTGCCGAATCCATTGACGGTGATCCCATTCCGCCAGGAAAGATTTTCGCGAAGGTGGTTCAGGGTCACAATGCATTCCAGGATGGGGAACTGTTTTTGAAAAACGGTGGACAGAAAGGTCCGCAGATTGCGATTCTTCCTCCGGGCACATTTCGGATAAATCCCGTCCTGTTTCACATCCGCAAGAAAGCCCTGACGTTCATCGACAAAGGCAAGGTCGGCATCGTGACATCGATGGACGGGGAGCCGATTCCTCCGGGGAGGCTCCTTGCCCAAAAGGTCGACGGACATGCGAATTTCGAAAACGGTCAAGCGTTTCTGAACAATCATGGCCAGAAGGGTCCGCAGATAGAGATCCTGCTTCCAGGCACGTACCGTGTCAACACGGAGCTATTTCATGTAGAAATCCAGGACGCCTCCGTCATTCCGGCGAACAAGGTTGGTCTCATTACCGCCCTCGATGGTCAACCGCTGCCTGAGGCAGAGTACGTTGCCAAATCCGTCACTGACCATAATGACTACCAGAACGCCTGGAAGTTTCTTGACGTCGGCGGCCAGCGCGGACCTCAGTTTGATGTCCTGCGTCCCGGTACGTACTACATCAACCCGCTGATGTTCAAGGTTGAGCTTGATGATGTCACGGTGATAGAACGCGGACAGGTGGCAGTCGTCGTATCAAACGTCGGCGTTGAGCCTCCTCAAATCCGCAGTATGATTGAAGAGCTTGCGAAGAAGCAAGGGGCCATCCCCGGCACCGAATTGTACAAGGAAATAGAGAAGCGCTATGACACCGGCATTGAGCGCTATGTCGTTCCGAAAGGGTATCGCGGAATCCAGCAAGAAGTTGCGGGACCCGGCATTTACTATCTCAATCGCCGCGCGTACATCGCGTATGTCGTGGACACCACAAACATCACCATTGACTGGGATGATTCAAAGCAGACGCGGTTCGATCCGTTGAGGGTGATTTCGCGAGATGGATTTGCGATCAGTGTGTCTGTAAAGGTCGTCATTCGTGTCCGTCCCGATCAGGCTCCATACATGGTCGCGAAGATCGGTTCAATTGAAAATCTGATTCTGCACGTCATCCACCCGATGATCGACTCGAGCTTCCGAAACCAGGCGTCGTCGACCTCAGCGATGAACTTTATGCAGGATCGTCAGGAAGAGCAGCGAAAAGCAGAAGAGCGCGCAAAAGCCGAGCTCGAGAAGTATCATGTTGAATGTGTCTCCGTGTTGATCTGCCAGATCAATCTCCCTCAGGATCTCATGGACACCCAGACGAAAAAGATCATCGCTCAGCAGCAACAGGCGATGTATCAGGATATGCAGAAGGCTGAGCAAACAAGAATTGCTACGGAGAAAACAAGGGCCGAAGCGGATCAGCAGAAGAATCTCGTCGAAGCTGAGATCGGCGTGAAAATTGCCGAGCAGAATAAGCAGAAGACCATCAGATTTGCAGAGGGCGAGTCTGAAAGCATCAGGCTACGGGCAGAAGGCGAAGCCCGCGGAATTCGCGCCAAGGGTGAAGCGGAAGGTTCCAGGATTCTTGCCATCGGTGAGTCGACGGCCAAGGCATATGAGCTGCAGAACAAAGCAGTCGGTCAACAGGGCGTTACCGCAATCGAGATTGCGAAGCAGATCGCAAGCGGCAATGTGAAGGTGACTCCCGATTTTCTTGTGCAGGGAGACGGCAATATCGGCGGACTGCTCTCGGCGTTTCTGACGAACTTCGTTGCCGGTCAAAGGAAGAGTGAAGCGACAGAAGCGAAGAAGTAGAAAGTAAAAAGTGGTACGTAGTAAGGAGCGTGCTACGGGATCAGTGGAACGAAAGAGGCGGGCAGGTTCAATGCTGTCCGCCTTTTGTTCTCATAGACGTACTTAGAAAGTCTACTTTCGCGGGGGAATTACCGCGGCGGGATTCACCAGGGGCAGATCTTTGCGACTACTCCATTCCTCGAATGAGCCGTCATAGACCTGTGCCTCATATCCAAGGTACTTTGCAGCGAAGTACACCATCGTCGCCTGCTGGCCGATATGACAATAGGAGATGACTCGCGCCCCTTGTTTTACTCCGGCTTGCTGAAAAATGCGTCTGAGCGAAGCTGGATCTTTCAGTCTGTTGGTGGAATCGATAAGGCTCGAAAATGGAATGCTGACAGCGTTCGGGATGTGTCCCGGCCTCGGCATGCCACCGCCACTCCCGGCATAGTATTGAGCAGCACGGGCATCGACAATCGAGATCGCCGGATTGGTGAGGTTGTCTTTGAGCCAATCAGAGGTGGCGACGAGATTCGAATTCGGAGTGGGCACAAAAGATCCTTCAGCGATTGCCGGCACTTCCGTGACGATTGTATGACCTTCCGCTCTCCATGCGTCAAGCCCCCCATCAAGCAGCGATACTCTGTCTCCAAGGCCTAGGTAGTTCAGCGTGAAAAACATCCGCGTCGTAGGAGTAACGTTGCTTCCGTCGAAGCACAGGACAATGCGACTTGTCTTCGATATGCCGAGTTTCTTCAATACGGAATCCGCTTGTGCTTTCGACGGAAGCTCCAGTGTCAGATCGGGATCAGAGTATGCCAGCGCTTGGGTCCAAAGGAACCGCGCTCCCGGAATGTGACCATCCCTGTATTCGCGTCGGTTCGTACCGACGTGCAAGATCACCAGCGATGAATCATTCAGGTGTTCCTGGAGCCACGTCGCTGATACCAGCATCGACTGTCGGACGGCTCCTTGCTGGAATGCTCCCGATACTGAAGGGGCAAGAAACGTCATGAACACAAGAAGACAGGCCACCAAGAGCTTGCTAAGACACTTCATCGTGCGATCCTCCATCGTTTTTCCCATTCCCCTAAACGCAGATAGTCGTTATAAGATTCCCGAGCCTCAAGCAGCATCAGATTCTGCCGACCACTCTTTGAACGAAGATCCTTGCGGGCGGGGAGACGAAAACCGCTTTCGTGATCCAGCACATCGTCATCTGATCGTCCATTTTCCTACTCGTATCTCGCTTCTCGAGCCCCCTCAACGAACGCAACAACATTTTCCCACGGGACATCTGGTTCCAGTATGTGCGATGGGGCAAGTAACAGCCCGCCACGTGAACCGAGTTGCACCTGTGCGTTCCTCACCGCTTCCTTTACAGCTTGAGGAGTCCCAAAGGGCATGGTGGTCTGCGTGCCAATTCCGCCCCAAAACGAGATCCGATCTCCATAACGTCGGCCAATTGCTTCGAGATCATTGCATTCGGGTTGTACCGGATTCAGGATCTCCACACCAATGTCAATATACTCAGGGATGAACTGGCCAACGTCGCCGTCCGAGTGCATGAAAATGAGAATGTCACTGTTTACCTGTTTTGCCGCAGCGATGATGCGGCGAGTCCGCTCCTTAAGGAATTTCCGATAGAGTTCGAGACTCATCATTGGACCCTTCTGCGTGGCGACATCGTCACCAAGTCGAAGGACGTCTATTCCCGTCTCAGCAAACTTGACTGCCTGTCGCACTCGCAATTCGGTCATCTTCTCGCAGATGGCGTGTGCAAGTTCTTCATTGGAGTAGAAATCCGTCAGCAAGTTCTCCATGCCGCGCAGCAGCCAAGCTGTCTCGAATATGGTCTGGTAAAGCTCACCCGCGACCGCATAGCCGCGATTCTGAATGGCTCGGACCGTTTCTGCAATCCCTTCAAACCGATAGTCCGCGTCCACATCCGGCCAATCGAAAGCAAGAACCTGCTCGGGAGTCGTGCACTCACTGAGCGGATGGAACCGATATTCCACAAAATGCTCTACCGATCCGCGAATCATCCCGTAACCCCACTCATCCCAAAGAACATCTGAAGGGAGTGGAACAGAATACCACTTCACAAAGTCCGACTTTTTGCTTGTCGGGCCGATGGTTACGAATCGCGTATCGAAGTCGAAGTATTCGGCAGGATCGAGGGTAGAACCGGTTTTCTGCCGATAGGCGTCCATCAGGCCGGGAGTAAACGCACCCCAACTGATTTCAAACGGGACGCGATCCGGGGGGCCGGTACGCCGCATAGCTGTGAGGACGCGTTCACGTGGGTTCAACGATTGCTCCCAAGGCACCAACAAGCAAAAATTCGAAATCCGAATATCGAAATACGAAACAAACTCGAAATACGAATGCGAACCACAAAACTCAAAACAAATCCGAAATTCCAATATCGAAACCCGAAATGAACTATACTCTTTGAGCTACGATCTTAGTGTTTAGAGCTTGTTTGGAGTTTCGGATTTGGATTTTGGAATTTGTCTGTTTAGGTTTTGTTTGAGATTTCGGATTTTGTGTTTCGAATTTAGGTTACAGTTGTACACAACGAGAATCGTCAGAACAATTTCGACATATTAATCTTCTCAGGGTCGCTCCCGGTTGTAGCGCCCAAGATGGTTTCGTCGATTTTTTCTGCAAGCGAACCAGCGGTACGATAGAGGGCCAGAATGTTCGCAAGTGGTGAGCCAACCTGGATAGCATGCGTTGGACCAAGGAACAGGCCTCCCTTCGGAAACAACTCCAGCCGACGTTGCACTTCGCGTTCGATGTCGGCAACACTCCCCCATGCCATCGTGGTTTGGACACAGACCGTGCCGCAGAATGTCAGTTTCTTTCCATAGTGTGATTTCAGATAACCGATGTCCATCTCCGGCGTGGTGGGCTGAACAACATCCTGGACGTCGAGTCCTAGTTCAATCAGCTGGGGGAGAAACGCCTCGACACACCCGCACATATGCATCATGGTGCGGGCACCGTAGCTATGGACCATATCAAAATACTTCTTGTATCGCGGCGCAAAGTGGCGCTCAAATGTCTCGTGGCTGATCATTTGGCCACGCTGGTTGCCGAGATCATCGCCGACATGCGTGAAGTCAATCAGTCCTCCTGCGGTTTCGAGTACCCTCCGGTGCTGCTCGAAATAAAAATTGAACCGTGCCTCCATTAGTTCCAGCAAGACTTCGTTGTCTTCAAGCAGATCCATCAATACTTCTTCCATCCCACGCGCCCGAGCGATGCTATTGATGAAATCCATATCACCGGCAGTGCCAAAGCAGATGGCGTAGCGGTCCTTCAGTGCCTCACATTGCTGTCGAATGGTCGAGTAGTCGAACCAATCGGCCGTCGGAAAATGCGAGCGATCGAGCTTGTCCAATGTCTCGACACCCGCATACGGAAGATAGCAGGCTTCAAGATATCGCCCTCCTTCAAATTGTGCGTACTTGTATCGCTCTCCGAAGTATCCCTCGATGCTGCCATCGGGAAACGTCCTCAGCTCCGGCCCGCAATAGACCGGTTCGATGTACCGGAAATCGTCGCCGACAACACGGAGTACTTGCTCCATATTGCTCAGACCAAAGTGCTGCATAATCATCCGATTGACTTCGGGCGTGGCTTCGTGTTTGATGGGAATGCGGTCGTAGCCGCGGTGCTCATAAGCACTGATGACTCGTTCGCGCGAGTTCATTTCGCAGACTCCTGTGTTGTAGCGGATTTCGAGATCCGTGAAAATCGGTCATTGGAGAAGAATCCCAACGTTTCATCGTCAGAAAGGTGCAAGCAAAGTAAGTTTTTCTATTTCGATTCGCAACGTGAGCGAAAACACGCTCTCCGGGTAGTCAAATTCACATCCCGCGACTGGTTCCGGAGGAACAACTTCGATGAGTGAGGGGCTTTACACTTCTCCCGATTCAAGCTTTGCGCGGCCTTTTTCAAGGAGTTTCGC
>JBGPAN010000106.1:0-10183 GCA_041480785.1 Bacteroidota bacterium
ATGTTCGTTGCAACGTTGGTTTCCACCTGGTACGGAGGCATTCTCGGCGTCGGAGAATTCTCCTACAAGTATGGAATCTCGAACTGGGTCGTATTCGGCGTACCGTACTATTTCTTTGCCCTTGTGTTCGCTGTGTTCCTCGCGAAACGAATCCGCGCGACCAACCACATCACGATCCCGGACAAACTCGAAGCCTCCTACGATCGTAGGACAGCTCTTCTTGGCGGTCTCCTCACCGTATTCCTCATTACGCCGGCTGCCTATGTTCTCATGGTGGGTATTCTCATTCAGCTCATCTTCGGCATCGACCTGTTCACGAGCGTTACGTTGACAACGATTCTGACAGTGTGTTATCTCTACTGGGGGGGATTCCGGTCGGATGTCTGGGCGAACGCTTTTGAATTTGTGATGATGTTCTTTGGGTTCGCGATGATCCTTCCGTTCGCATATCATCAACTGGGCGGATGGGATTACATTGTCTCTCACGTTCCGCCGCTCCACATCACATGGCATGGTGGAAATTCATGGCAGTTCATAGCTGTCTGGTTCTTTATCGCACTCTGGACGCTTGTCGATCCGGCGTTCCATCAACGCTGCTACGCAGCGAAAGATGGAGCGACAGCTCAACGCGGAGTGTTCATTTCCATTCTCTTCTGGTTTGTTTTCGATTTCATGACAAGCATGGCGGGTCTCTATGCCCGTGCTGCTCTTCCAAACTTGAGCAATGCCGCATTTTCCTATCCGATGCTCGCCGAGTTGACACTGCCGCCCATCGCAAAAGGACTATTCTACATTGGAATGTTGGCGACCATCATGTCGACACTCAGCAGTCTTATGTTTATTTCTGCGTCGACGATTGGCCGGGATATCGTAGGACGGCTTTCGGCTGCTTCAACGCCTGCAAACCATGAAATGCTGGTTCAACGATGGACAAAAATCGGGCTCGTGTTGTCAGCCATATTTTCGATCATCCTCTCTCTCGTCGTTCCTTCGGTTGTGAAGATCTGGTACACGATCGGGACGGCCATCGTCCCAGGACTCCTGGTCCCCTTGATGGCAAGCTATTTTGAGTCCCTGAGGATTCCGCCCCGACATGCATTCTGGGCGATGCTGCTCGGGTGGGGTGCTTCCACGGTGAGCCTCCTGTTTGGACAAGTGCATCAGCTCAACGGTGAACCGTCCTACGCCTTCGGCATAGAGCCAATGTATCCGGGATTAGTGCTTTCGCTTGTGGTCTGGGGAGTTGGAAGGATTCGATACAAACAGGAGAGAGTGTCCAAAAAGTGAGTTTCTGGGGTGTCACGGACCATTTCGTGACACCTCGAGGATGCAAGAGTCAATGTCATCACGAGCGTTTTGTGCGAAGTGATCCGACGCAACTTGTCATTGCGAGCGTTTTATGCGAAGCAATCCATCCAGGGCAACATGTATAGATTGTTTCGTCGTCCCGGAAAGAAACAACGGGACTCCTCGCAATGACAAATAGGCGGATTTTGCAGGGCTTCGTTGGCCATCGACACAAGTCGACGGCTGCTGGTCAACGAAACCCCGGAGGGGTTTGATTACACAAAGAGCCGTTCGTTTCAACGAATGGCGGAGAGAGTGCACGAGACGTGTCAGGGTATGGACCCTGACACGTCGATTCGGGCAAGACAAAAAAGAGTCATTCCCGCGAACGCGGGAATCCAGAACTGAGCCTAACGCTAGGATCTGGAACCCTGCTTGCGCAGGGGTGACAGATTGTATTTGAGAGTTACTTATGCAGGAGTTTCATTGCGTGAGCCCACCTGTTTGTACGAAATCCGTACGTGATCCATACCATCGCCAGAGGTTCGAGGTAGCGGGAGCTCTCGATTCCGCCAAGATCAATCGTTGACCAACCGAACGCCGTCAAGATATCCGTCACGCTCCGTTTCGCTTTCGCATTGTTTCCGCAGATGAACATGTTCGGAGGACCGCCCGGAAATTGTGGGTTGACCATGAAGGGGTTCCCGATGATGTTGAACGCCTTCACGACATGCGAATCCGCCAGCCAGCGCTGAACCTGTTCGCCGCCTGAATCGGTATGACCGAGCGCCAACGTCGGTGGGCCGCCTGCCGCAAAGTTAAGCGGATTGGTGACATCGATGACGACTTTGCCGGCCAAGTTCCCTTTCTCGGCGAGCTTGATTGCGCTCTCGGTTCCAAACCATGAGGTTGCAAGGACCAGGAGTTCTCCAAACGCGGCCGCCCCGGCAAACGATCCGGCGGACACCCGTGGTCCCATCTTTGCCAACCACGTTTTCACCTTCTCTTGATTGACGTCCCGTGTTCCTAGTTTGACTTCGTGGCCCAGGTCAGCAAAACCTTTGCCAAGGGTCTGACCAACCGCCCCAGAACCCATGATTCCAATCTTCATTGAACATCCTCTCGTTTTGAAATTGACAAGTTTGATTGTGTCTGCTCACCCATGAGAACAACAACTTGCGGAAAGAAGTTCGTTGGGTACAAATAAATGCCACGCCAGGACACCAGGCGTGGCACAAAAAGTCGATTTAGCTAAAACGATTACTTCGTGTCCAGAATCAGTGGCAGACCATCTTTTCCGGCGCCGATGATAATCACCTTGGCGTTTTGAGAAGCCGCGATCTTCTCTGTGGCCTCAATCCCCTTCCAGCGCAACAGCGGCTCACTGATGCCGCGGGTCACGATGTTCTGGAAGTCTGAAATACCCTGGGCTTCGATTCGTTTTCGTTCAGCCTCTTGTTTTTCTTTCGTCAGAACAAACTGCATCCGCTGGCTTTCTTGTTCCGCCCGCAGTTTCTCTTCAATCGAAGCCGTGAGCCCGGCTGGTAGGCCAATACGTCTGAGCGGTGTGGCTTCAATGGTGATGCCTCGTGGTTCGACGAGTTTCTCGAGATCCGCCATAATCATTTGTGCAAGCACCTCCCGTTCCGAGGTGTAAAGTGCGCGGGCATCATATCCTGCTGTCACCCCGCGGGATACAGATCGAACCTGTGGTACGAGGAGGATCTCAATATAGTTCTCGCCGACAGATTTGTATACCTCCGCAGCTTTCTCGGGATTCAAATGAAAGAGCGCGCTGATTTCCAACTGGACGGTCAATCCTTCTTTGGAAGGAACATCCATGGTCTCCTTGAGCTCCTCCGTCTTCACGCTGAACTTAACCACACGTGCGAGTGGGTTGATGAGGTTGATGCCGGCTTTGAGAGTAGTCTGAGAAACGGTTCCAAAGAAATCAACGACGCCAACATTTCCGGCAGGTACAACCGTAATCATCTGGCCGAAGGCAAGCAAGGCAAAGATCACAGCGGCGGCTCCGAAGATCGCCGATGATCCACGGGACAGTTGGCTGGAACCGGCTCCCTTGCGGGCGGACCACCACGCAATGAATGAGCCTATGGCGACGAGAACGCTAAGAATGAAAAACATATGAACCTCCTTTTGATGTTGAGATGATAGCTCTTTGAAGGTTGTCTTTGTATCAAGGGTCAGTACATTAGAGAACCCAACTCCATAGTACGGAAAGTTGTGTCAGCAGTTATGGTTCGTTTCCGATTTAATCTTCTGATAACTCCGCAAAAACAGGGTTTTGGAGGCCTTTTCTTGCTTCCCCACATCCTGGCTGATTCCGAGTGGTTCGATTCTCCGCATGAGGGCATCTGGTCAAAGCTATGTTTCAGTGACTGAGGATGCGACAATCATACAGGGGACACATACACTGCATCATCGATGTTGGGAACGTACACATTTTTGAATTCCGGAGCAACGATACGCAAATCATGGCAATCGGCGGTGGAGGCAGAGACGGTTTTTCCGTATCTTGATGCTATGAAAGGAGACTTGCATGATCCAACTGGCAATTGAGGCTGCACTGGAGGCGGGAAAATTCCTGAAGCAGAGCGTCGGGAATATCAAAAAGGTGGAGACGAAACTCGGTCAGGAGACGAACCTGGTGACCGAAATCGACAAGAAATCGGAGAAACTCATCATCGGAATGATCAGGAAAAAGTATCCTGATCACGATTTCCTCGCAGAGGAATCCGGAAGTCACGACCAGAAATCCGAGTACCGGTGGATCATCGATCCGCTTGATGGGACGCTGAATTATACCCACGGTGTTCCCCTTTATTCTGTTTCCATCGCTGTTGAGCATCGTGGTGATATCATTGCGGGGGTAGTCTACGAACCGAATCTGGGCGAGTTGTTCACGGCTGAAAAGGGAAAGGGGGCATTTCTGAATCAGAAGTCGATCCGTGTTTCGAAAGTCGACCGGCTTATCGAGAGTATGCTTGTGACAGGATTCCCATACACCATTCGTGACAACCCAGACAATGCAGTACAGCATTTTGTCAACATGCTTATGAAAGCTCAGGGCATTCGCAGGCTTGGATCAGCAGCGGTCGACCTTGCATACGTCGCATGCGGGCGCTTCGAAGGGTTCTGGGAAGTTTCCTTGAGCCCATGGGACATGGCTGCCGGCGTGCTTCTCGTTCAGGAAGCGGGGGGGCGGTTCACGGATTTCCATGGGAGTGCTTCGAGTGTCTACGGTAAACAGGTCCTCGCGACAAATGGATTGGTACATGATGCGCTTGTCGAAATTCTCAAGGGCAGGCTCTCGGCGGGAGTTGCTACATCCAGGTCTTGACTCCCCCTTTTTCCACATAGCTGAGGATCAGGGGCTTCTGTTTGGGGGGCGCAGATTGAACTCGAAATGCTTTGCGGATGCGTTCGCGGGCGGGCTCGATCGCTGCGTCCTTATCTGTGTAGAATGTCGCTAGGAGGTCGCCACCTTCCACTGCATCACCAACTTTTTTCGCCAGAACAATTCCCGCCTTTGGATCTATCGCCTCCTCTATCCGTGCTCTCCCGGCGCCAAGCGTAATGCTGCTGATGCCGAGCTCGAGAGAATCGATCCCTCCAACGTAACCGCTTTCCATCGTCTTCACTTCGATAGCATGTTTGGGGAGGGGATATCGCTCAAGGTTCTCGAGCGCGGAAACGTCGCCCCCCTGCGCTTTGACGATTTCAAGTAGCTTGTGAAAGGCTGAGCCATCGTCTATGCTGGCTCGCGACAATGCGACTCCTTCGGCGATGGTGCCTGCCTTCTTTCCGAGCATGAGCATGGCGCCCGAAAGCACATGGGTCACGTCCATCAGATCACTCGAGGCATCCGCTGTTCCTCTCGATCCCTTCAGACACTCAACGGACTCTACCACCTCCAGCCAGTTGCCAATCGTGGAGCCAAGCGGTTGATCCATGTTTGTGATGAAAGCGACGGTCTCCTTGCCGAACCCCGTTCCGATACGCACGAGTGTCTGAGCGAGCTCCAGCGATCGGTCGTACGACTGCATGAAGGCTCCACGGCCCGTCTTTACATCAAGGACCAGTGCGTCGATTCCTTCAGCGAGCTTCTTGCTCATAATGCTGCCGGCAATGAGCGGGATACATTCAACGGTAGCTGTGACATCGCGGAGTGCGTACATCTTCTTGTCTGCGGGGACGATCTCATTCGTTTGCCCGATCAAGACCGCCCCAACTTTGCGGATGACGGATTTGTATTCCGGGATTGAAAGGGCCGTACGGAAGCCCGGGATGGATTCAAGTTTGTCGAGTGTTCCGCCGGTATGTCCAAGTCCCCTGCCGGAGATCATTGGAACGGGCACACCGCAAGCAGCCACGATGGGGGCGAGAATGAGGGAGACCTTATCCCCTACGCCGCCCGTCGAGTGTTTGTCGACCTTGATGCCGGGAATATCTGTGAGGTCGATGATATCGCCAGAATGGAGCATCAACTTGGTGAAAGTGAGGGTCTCTTCTTCGCTCATTCCGCGAAAGAAGCAGGCCATGAGAAAAGCAGACATCTGGTAATCTGGTATGGCCCCAGTCACATACTCCTGGATGAGCCAGCGAAGCTCTTCTTCCGTGAGCGTGCCGCCTTCTCGTTTTTTCTTGATGAGTTCGACAGGGATCATCGGCCTCTCCCGGGAAGCGTGATCATTCCAGAACGAATCTGGCGCTCGACCATGAGTACACCGCAAATTGTTTTTCCATCCACGATGACGTGGTTTTCGATCATTCGGATGACCTCGTCGATGTGAACCGCCTGGACGGTCAGATCCATCTCTCCCTCTTCGAGTCGTTGGCCTGACGGCAACTTCTTCAAGTCGGTTGCCACATAGAGGTGCAATTGTTCGCTGCAGAAGCCTGGAGTGGTGTAGATTGCCGTAAGGCTCGTCAGCGCTCCGGCGCTGTATCCGGTTTCTTCCTCCAGTTCCCGTGCCGCACAGACTTTTGGATCTTCGCCGGGGGCGAGCTTTCCCGCGGGGAGTTCAAACAAATTCTTCTTCACCGGATAGCGAAACTGATTGACAAGGAGGACTGAACCGTCGTCGAGAAGGGGAACCACCACGGCCCCTCCAGGATGTTCTGCGACTTCACGTACACCTCGGTTGCCTGACGGGTATTCAACCTCGTCAACGACAACATTGAATACAGTGCCACTGAACCGCCTTTCGCTTCGAAGAATCTTAGCGTGTGACATTGAGAGGACTTTTGAGATGGACGACGCACTGCGGCATAGCAATCTGGATATTCTCCTCCAGGAATGCTTTGTAGATCTGCTCGCGGAGAGTAGTTTCAATTGGAGACTTCTTACGATAATCGCCTGTACGGCCATTCAAAAGAAGATTGAGCGAAGACTCGCCAAAGCCGACAAGGGAAACCGATGCTGGTGGAGACTTGAGCACGTCGGGATGTTCCTCTGCAAACCTCAGCATGATCGCCCTCACGCGATCGATGTCAGTCCCATATGCCACCGAGACATCAACGAAAATGCGGATATGCTCGGTCGGATACGAGTAGTTGATAATCTTTCCCTTAATCAGCTCAGCGTTAGGGAACACGATGAGGTTGTTGTCGAAGTCAAGCACTCTCGTACTGCGGATTCCGATTTCCTGCACATCGCCGATTTCTCCTGTTGGAAGTTTGATGCGATCGCCGACGCGGAAAGGGCGATCGGTCATGATGACAAATCCACCGATCATGTTGGCGATGGTTTCCTGGGCCGCGAGAGCGATGGCAAGTGACCCAACTCCCAGGGAAACGACAAGACTGCTGACATCCTGTCCAAAGTGATGCAGGATCGTGATGACGGAAATGAGGACGATCAGAATGGTGATAAGGCGGTTGAGCAAAGGGAGGAGCGCTTCATTGATTCTCGACGACGTCCGTCGTGCGTGCTGTTCAACGAAGTGTCTCACCGATGTGTCAGCAATACGAATGAACAAAACTGTCACGACGGCAACAAAGCAGACAAAGATGACCCCTTGTGCATATCCCAGCCATTGGTGTGCGGTGATGTCGGCATCGCCGGCCGCCCGGGCCAACTGCTCCGTCGCCAGGTACACGCCGGCGACAACAGCGATCCACTTGATCCGATCGAGAACGATTTCAAGGATGATGTCGTCGAGATCACTTGCGGTTTTTGCAGCGAGGCGTCGGCCGACCGTGCTCAGGAGCCGTTTGGCGACCCATCCGAGCACCATCGCAGCGACAAACATCAGAAGAGCGCTAACTGCATGGAACAATATGCCATCGCCAAGATATGTTCGTAGTGCTTCCATGGTGGTTAGAAATTTCCCCGACTGCCCGGTTTCACAACGGGGAGACCCTCCTTGCACAACGGGCATTCCTCCGGTTTGTAGGTAACGACGTCCAATTGCAGCACAGAAAAGTGCTTGGCGTCAAAGCTGATTTTGCCGTTGCTCCGGTCGACGATGTAGCCCACCCCAGCCAGCCGTGCATCTGCCTTCTTCACCAGGTCGACAATCTCGAAGACCGATCCCCCGGTTGTCACAACATCCTCCACGACGAGCACGCGTTCTCCAGGATGGATCTCAAAGCCGCGGCGCAATTCCATTTTGCCCTCTTGCCGTTCTGCGAAAATCGTGCGGACCTGGAGCATCCTGCCCACCTCCGTACCAACGACAACTCCGCCTATGGCAGGAGATATCACCAGTTCTACGTCTGCGTATTCGAAGTGCCTCGCGATCTCGCCGCAGAACAAATGGAGGTATTTGGGATACTGAAGCACCCGTGCGCACTGGAAATACTGCGGGCTGTGAAGACCGGATGTGAGTCGGAAATGCCCCTCGAGAAGGGCTTTTGTCTCGCGGAAAACGTCGAGAACCTGTTCTTTCGGGAGTTTCACGGCGATTGAAGGTTAAGAGTGGGAGAATTGTTGTTCAACAATGCGTTGAAGATAGCAAGAAGTCGACTGATGTGCAACGAGGACGATTGTGCTTTGTTGGACATGAGTGCGGGAGGTGATGGCAAAGAGCAGGATGTGTTGCGGAGTTTGCTCGTTATCCGATGGAAGCGTATAGCTTGGCGACCTCTGTCCCGTCAGATTTCTTCAATTGCTTCTGCCAGCGTGAAGTCGAGACGAGTGAGGCCGCCTGCACTATGCGTCGACAACTTCAGGTCGACTTTGTTCCAGCGAATGTCGATGTCGGGGTGGTGGTTGAATTTCTCGGCAATCACAGCAACCGAGTTTACGAATCTCATGGCTCGCACAAAATCTTCGAACTCCCATGTTTTCCGTATTTCATTTCCTACACGCGACCAGCCATCGAGCTTTTTGAGCTCGATGGCTATCTGGTCGTCAAGCAAAAGAGTTTGGCTCACACCGACTCGCGTTGAGGTCTTAACCGCATCACAACATCGACGTAATCGTTGTGCTCTCCGTTGGCATAGGGATCATGCCCGAGCTGACTAGAACAATGACTGCCACAATAGCGAGCACCATGAAGACAAGCCCGATGATCAGAATCCAGAACATCAGCGTGTAGAGTTTTCGCAGGGCACCGAGCGCACTCATGAGGTGCGGAATATCCTGCCCTTTTGTGTCGACGACCAGGCGGAAAGACTTGCCGGCGGTCAAGGTCCAGATCCCGATCAGAAGTTCGGGTGTGAGCAGAATCATGTAGAACAATCCGATCCACGCGTTGACGAACATGAGACCCAGACCGGCCAGTCCAACCAGCGCGCTCGCGACTATATAGAAGTAACCAACAAAGTTCATCTTTTTGGAAAGCGAACGAATGACATCATCCTGCGCTATAGTGAATTCGTAGGTGGGGCCTGTGGGTTTCGCATCGAGAGGGTGGACCTGCTCTGCAGGTGTCTGCGGTTCAAGATTGGGGGGCTGAGTCATTGGTGAACCTCCTTGTTGGTGGACAATCGGTGAATGGTCTTTCAGGATGGAACAAGAATCGGACGCTCTCTGGATCTGCTGCACGGGCCGCGCTCACTACAAGGCGACGGGCGATTTGTGATTGAGCTTCTCGTACTCGTTTCTGAGGATGATGTGTTTCGAATCGATCGCCCTGTCAACTGCAAGAACGCCATTGAGATGGTCAATTTCGTGTTGGAGTAACTCGGAGAACGAACCCTCAGCTCGAAGCTGTCTCTTTTTTCCCTGTTCGTCGACAAACGCCACCTCGATGGAATAGTTTCTCTCGACGTGAACGAGAATATCGGGAAAAGAAAAACAATCGTCCCAAAGCCGGAATTTCTTTCGGCTTTTTTTGACGATGATCGGATTGATCATGGGTCCGGTGTAGTCAGCATTGACAAAGATAACTCTCTGTGAGGCTCCAATCTGAGGAGCAGCGATGCCGCGGCCGAATCCGTGTTGTGAATGAAAACCTGAAAGGGTATCGCGGAGATCCGTAATGATTAACTGAATATCGTCTGTGCGGGGCGCTTTGACCGCGGCACATGGTTGCCGAAGGATAGGGTTACCGAGGAGTAGGATTTCTCTCACAGGCATCGGAGGATCTCCGGAGGAGTCATGCTAATGTACTCAATTTGCGAAATCGAAGCAAACAATGCGCGTCGTCGTCCACTTCAGCCCCACTGACAATCTACGCTGCAAATCCTGAGACTCTATGAACTTTGCCGAGCTTTTGCCCAAGAAACTGTTCACCCACCTCCGTGAATTTGAAGGGGACATCGCTCACGAAGAACTGAAGGTTTGGTTTCAACTTGCTGGTATTCTTCAGGTTCAACTCATCGAGCAGCCGGGTCACAGCGCCTGCAGTGGATTCTCCCGAATCAATGAGAGTTACTGTTTGATGAAGAACTCTGCTGATGACGTCCCTGAGAAGCGGATAGTGAG
>JBGPAN010000107.1:0-10163 GCA_041480785.1 Bacteroidota bacterium
AGAATGGATTTTGCTTCATCTGATATTCGTCTTGGGAGCTTTCGGGAGCTGGGCATCTTTGACACCTCTACTTAGTATGATCGGCTGCATTCAAATGACAATGAATAGATTTTGGGTGCTGCGCCGGTCGCCATGTGGCGGCGAGTGACTCAAACTTGGAAATTATCAGGGCCAAGAAACCACCAATCGGACCTGGTGTAGTCTGACGGTCCGGCAAAAATAGAAGCGATCAATCTATGATTGAAGCGTCTGAAATGGCCTGAAGCCATGGATGATTCGGAGCTTCCCGCTGAGTGAATGGAAGCCCCATCCCACAAAGCCTCATGGAACAGATCGTTCCGGAGTCTGATGAACGTGCTGATCAGATCTAGGTTGTAACTGAGTTCATATCTGGAGCACAGCGTTTGGATACGCTTCGAGTGAGTAATGCCTGAGTGAACCCGTCTATTGGCAATTGCATAGCATGCATCTGTGACAATATACTCCAGTTGAAAACGCTCCCAATCCCACTCGACAGAGCCGGCTTTAGAAAATATGTACAAAAGGTTGGTAGCCACCATCTGGCTCCGGGTATCTAAACTCTTCCACGTCCGGATAGCTTTCGAGACGAATCGTTCCGCGGCAGTCTGAGTGACAATCACATTGACAGTCGGTGTGATTGGAACTCTTCCCTCAAACCACCAATCCCAAAACTGAAGCCTCGTTCCGTAGAGAAACGCAAAACATTGAACGACGAATCCAGAGAGTGAACTTCTGGCCTTCTGCATATCGGTCACACCATCCAAGATGAGTTGGTGGGAGGGTGGCACGGGATGCAGCAACGCCGGCTTGCGAGTTTTCGAGACTCTAGTCTTGCGGCCGGTGCTTGGATTGACTCTCGCCCGATAGGACATAGGTGGGTATATAAACCCGTCGAGGTTGGCGTGGCGTTCGACCCACCTCTTGATTTTTCGAAAATCGGGCAGAAGAAGGAGCTTGCCGCCATCGAATACAAAATTGGTTGGTGCGTTAAGAAAGCCGATGCGCTCTATCTCTGGATTCGCATCACTCATGTCTTTGTCCATGCATTACATAAGGATAGTATCGCAACTCGATCTAGAAGGGTGACAAAATTACATTCAGTGACGTTCCTAGACGCTGCGCTATGGACGCCCATCTCGACGAGAATATGCATCCACCATTTCGGTGATTGCCTCAGCTGTTTCTGCAACTGCAATATTTCCCGAGGCATACCCCGCATTGAGTAGCTCGTCCGTCAGATAGGGATCGAACTTCTCACAGATCTTGTTCTTCACGAATCCCGCGAGCTCAGAAGGAGTCTTCAAGGTGCGAGTAGGCATTCCTTTGAAGTAGTCTGAGATTTCGCCTTTGGATGCTCTAAGGACCCTTAGCGCAATACCCTCAGGGGCGACCTGAAGTCCATCGGAGCGCAGTTGAAGGGTCATCGTATTGGTGACGAGATCGCCGCGCCAAGGGAAGATCAGCACATCGTTCCCATCTTGGATTACACGCCTCTCATCGAGCTTCATTTTCTGGAAGTGTTCACGCCCTTCACTGAGTAAGCGGGCAGCTGCCGGGTTCAAGTAGGGAGGAATGACGGTTGATTGGTAGAGGTTCAACATTTCCTGTCGGACCCGATCGTGCACCGAGCGGCCTGAGCCGCCGAACTGGGGAGGGCGTCCTCCCTGGCTAGGAGTGAGGACAACGATGCGTCGCTCAAGATCAATCTCCATAACTTCCCAGCGTCTTCCTCCAAAGATCAAGAATGACCCGATTGTGACTGGAAAATCTATAGGAAGCGTCCCGAGCAACGTGCCATCTTGAGTGACCAAACTAAATTCTTCAGGCGTGAGGAATACGGTGTAAAAGCTGAAGTGGTTGACAACCTTCTCCCCTACCGGTCCAAGAAGCAGCAGTCCTTCTGAATCCTGGGCTATCAGCTGTTGCGCACCTATTCCTCTGAGCATCTTCGCGTACATTTCCTTCGTGACGCTAGCGAACGGTCCTGATCTACAGAGTATTTCCCATCCTGATGCCGCGCGAATTCCCCCATATTGAGCAATTAGAGCGAGAGTTTGATGAACGAGAGTGGAGAGGTGGAGCTTCTCGTTCATTGGAGGTTCGTACCATCCTTTCATGAGCAGCTCAAGCATAGCCATAGACTGAACGAGCGCGCAGCGAAGCCTGTCGTGGGGATGTGAGTCAGGTGTGATTTCTTCTTCCTGCACAAACATCCTCAATATCGCCGGCTGCCCCCGTCGGCCCGACCGGCCTAGTCGTTGACGCAGACTGGATACCGACGGAGGTGATCCGATTTGAGCGACGCTGTTCACCATTCCAATATCTATCCCGAGCTCGAGTGTAGCTGTCGAGATGACCGTAGATGGCGTCGATTTGTCCTTGACGATTCTCTCAACATCCTCTCTCAGGCTCTTGGAGAGACTGCCATGATGTGGCCAAAACTCATTCGGTAACGACTGCTCTTCGCAAAGCCTTCGCAGGGTGTCAGTATAGATTTCGACGTCGGCTCTTCGGTTGGCAAATACAAGGTTCGTCTGACCTCGGAGAATCTTGAACAAATCCCGCGCAATCTCAGATGTAGCTTCCTCGCCCCGGCCCGACTCGTCACCTTTTGTTTCCGGAGGTTCGGGAATGGGTTTCGTGTAGCCTCTTATTTGCGCCTTCATTTCTTGTTGCCCACGACCTCCTTCGATGAGCAGGCAAGGGAGAGCCTTGTCATGCCTGAGATATGTTTTTGCGAGAGACATATTACTCAAGGTGGCGCTGAGGGCGATTCGTGAGACATGAGTTTTGAGGGAACATTCAAGCCTGTCGAGAAGCGATTGCAGCTGGCGCCCTCTTTCAGTGCCAATGAAGGAATGCAGCTCATCGATGACCACGAAGGACAGGGAACTGAACAGATGAGGAATCTGCGACGAGTGGTTGATCATCAACGACTCGAGGGACTCCGGCGTGATGAGGAGGACACCCCGCGGATGCTTCAACAAAGAATTCTTTGTGTTTTGAGATACGTCGCCATGCCATCGCCACACCGCAATCTCCAGCTCCTGGCACAATGCCTCCAGTCGCTCAAACTGGTCATTGATCAGAGCCTTCAAAGGACTGATGTAGAGCACACCGAGACCTTGCGAATCGTTCTTCGCTAGAATGCACGAGAGAATCGGTAGAAATGCGGCTTCAGTCTTTCCACTTGCTGTAGGCGAAGAGATAATAAGATCAGTGCGGCTCTCAAGGATGGGGCGGATCGCTTTTTCCTGAATATCACGGAGTTCGTTCCACCGCTGTTCCCAAATCCATCTCTGAATGCGCTCATCAAGCAACGCAAACGACGCTGATTGCGGTTGGGGAGCGGGCATTTCAGAGCTTGAAGGAGGTGAGGTCATCTTCTTTTTGGGGTTGGGGAGCCAAACTTGACTGACCTCCGACGGACGTGGATTGGTTTTCCTCGATAAGTTGAGCCGAAGCATCGGGACTGATGTCGGGCTCCACGTTGATTTGTCCGAGCAGCGCAGACCAATCAAGTCCAGGGTTCTGTTCCAAGAGGGAGAGGAGGTCGACAAAAGACTTGATGGTTGTCCGAGGCGTCCGAAAATAGGCATCTCCAATGCGTTGCGAACAATGAGTCATGAATGCTCGCAACGCATTGTCAGGGACCAGGTACTTGGCAGGATCACCAGTAGCAAATACGTGCCTGATTTTTCCCAGCAGCACAAAAAGGTCCTCCGGTGAGAGGCTGCTCAGTCTGACGACCGGACCACTGAAGTCGGCCACGCCGGCTGCTTTGGCAAAGGTGTTCTCTGCAAGCCGGGATTGGAGGGCCGGGTAGCTGAATAATCCTCTTCTGGTATCCATCAAGAAATCGGGTGTTCCGCACATCACAAAGCCGAGATTTGTAGATACCCCTTGCAGGCAGTCATTCAGAATCATCAGAATTTGTTCGTAGTTCGCGTTGCGCGCCTGCGCATTCGCGAGCTTGTACAAATTGACAAGCTCATCGAGGCCAACGAGGATTCCACTGTAACCAGAGAGAGTTGAAAACAAGGAGAGTATCTTGAGATGGTCATAGACGTTTGAATCGTCGATGATGGTTCGGATGCCGAGGGCTGATCTGGCATCAGTCTTTGTCGAAAATTCCCCCCGAAGCCAACGTATTGCGTCCAGTTTGAGCTGCTCATTGCCGGTGTCATGGCCTTTCCAGTAGGAGGCGATCACCTCGGCGAAATCATACCCTCCTACCATTTCACTTAGGCGTTGAAGCTTTAGCAGAATGACGTCATCGACTTTCTTATCGTTCTCTCTTGCTTCGCTCATGGCGGCGGTGACGAATCTTTCAACGACACTCGGAAGAGCTCCTCCTTCAGGCTTAGTTCGAGAGGCGAGATTCCGCATCAGTTCCATGTACAAACTGCGAGCCTGTCCTCCGGTGGCATGTAGCCGTCTATCCGGAGTAAGGTCAGCGTGAACGGTCAACAGTCCCTTTTCGTGGGCGATCGCACGGACAAGATGCATGAAGAACGTCTTGCCGGCCCCGTACTCACCAATGATGAAGCGAATCGATGATGCGCCATTTTGTATGTGTTCTACATCGTCAAGCAAGGCCTGGACTTCCCGGGCTCGGCCGACTTGAATGTGCTGCAATCCGCTACGTGGAACGACGCCTGCACGCAGAGACTGAAGGATTGCGGCTCTTTCTTTCGGACGAATGGTGGGAGGAATGCTCACGGTTTTATCTCCTTGGCGATCGCTGGATTGATTTCGATGGTCTCTCCCTCTTCGATAAGAGGTTCGTTGAACTTCTCGTACGTTTTGGAGTTGATGGTCTCAATTGCACCCGCTGGCAGGATGCCGTATCTCGAACAGACAGATTCGAAGTCTGCAACATTCCAGCCGGATTTAGCGAGCAATTCCAAGAGTAGTGTTGAATGTGAATAGTCAAGACCGATGACCCCTTGGTGCTCGGTACATATCACGGGTTGGGTAGAATCTGAATCTTCAAAAACATCTGCCAGAATTGATTGCACGGCCGCAGTGTCCCGTAGAGTTCTCTGTATTAGCCGCTCATCGAGGGTGACAGAGCGATCTTCCTCTTTAGTTTTCTTTCGACGCGGTATCGGGTATCCAGAGGCTTTCGATTCAGTCAATACAGTTGCAGGCTCGTCTCCGGTAGATGTCTGGATTCGATGAATATCTGAAAACACTTCTTGGGACTTGAGACCCAACAGGACATAGATTCTCTTGAGGATGTTGACTTCTTGGGGATCGATGACTCCGTCGGCGTTGGCGATTCTCAGGGCAAAGTCTGCGATCTCCACCTTCTGCGTTTTAGAGAGTTCGCCAAGTTTGCGTTTTATCCCGGAAAGCTCCGGGGGCGACAAATGGAGCCATAGGAGGTACTTGCGGAGCCGTTCTCTCTCGAAATCGCTCAGATCGAGCATCTTTTCGATCTGTGATGCCAGGAGTTCCTCCTCCTGTGTGGCAATCTGATTGTCGGCTGCGCTGACTGCGAATGCGATCTTCAGGAGCATGAGGGATACGTCGTACGCTTTGCCGGCGGCTGACTGAACAATCGAGCCGCACCGATAGACGAGAACAAAACTCTCCGGGTCGATGCGCCCTTCGTCGAATCGGATGTCCGGAATCACAGCATATCCAAGTCGTCCGAGTAACTGGGCAATGGACACCGCCTCAGATTTTGTCAACTTCTCCTTTCCCTCGATCTCGAATAGCGGCAGTAGTTCGTGAACCTTGAAGATGCAAGGATTGGTCGCCTTGGAGCGTTGTTCGAGGATCGACCTTAGTCCAGCGATCTTATCGGAAGATGATGAGGCTAGGATTTCATTTGGCAGGAGTGCGGCTGCGGAGAGAGAAAAAGCGTCTTCTGGTCGCCGGCCGATCAATCGGCTGTATGCCTGCAGGTCGTCGATGCAACTGTCTGCAATATCCTGTAGCGCCTTCAATGGCGAACTCAACGCAGTAATGTCGGGCATCTGGAGTTCTTCGGTAAATTGCAGACCTGACAAGCCGCCGCTCGCAGGGCGGTATTCGAGCTTGATCTTAGTATCGTTCGGTCTCAGGATCATTCCGTCGCCGAACTTTGCATGATAGCGGCTTGAGAATAGAGCTTCGAATTCTCCGCGACAGCGTTGCGCAGGTGTCCTCAACCATTTTTGAGGATCGCACTTCACCCAGGCTAGAGCCAGTTCAGGTACCAGAGGCATCGCCGTCTCGGCGAAATGGGCAAGTGCAAGTTTGAGCGACAAGGGGAACGCCCATGTGCGGCTCATTTTCGAGGGGTCGCGTGATATCGAGTCTGGCTGGAATTTGGCGCGGACATACTCGAGGAACCCAGTAGCATATCCAACGAATGATCCACTCGATCCGTAAACCTGCAAGAGCTGTTCAACTTCCACTATGATTAGTCCAATTTCTTTTCTCGCCTTCTCTGAGATTTTGGTATCGATCAACAGCCGGCGTTCCAATCCGTAAAAGAAAAGAAAAACATAGCCGATGTTCGTATCTGGTACTCGCCTGCCTTTTGAGAGCCACTCGAGATACGCTCCCCTTGCGCGAGGTGACAAGTCGGCATATGACGGCCAATACGTGAGGCTAGATCCCTGGTGATCGGGATTGGTCGCGTTGACGGCCAAGCTGGGATTAATGAGTGCTGGATCAGTATTTCGATAAATGGATCCTGCAGGTAGCTTTTTGCCGACGTATATCATTCCGCCGAGAATCTGGATCTCCTTGACCGTAACTGCCTGCCCAGCTGGGACCCACAATGTATCGGGATCGACAGAAGGCCGCGATAAATCTTGATTGCCTGCGGTGGAGTAAGGTCTAGACGAGACCGTTACTGTGATGGGAATATCGAGCTTTGTAGCTGGTCTCGGACGCGTTTGCTGTTGAAGGGTGTTGTGATCTCGCGTAGCAGCACGAAAAATCACGATCATCAGGAACACAATAACAAAAATGAAAAGCACAGCTTCCATTTGCTTATCAGCAATGGCCTATGATTGGATGAACGAAATGTGCGCGAGAGGCTGCCTCCTCACGCTCAGAGTGTGTGGGTATTTAGCTCTCAGGCCGGTCGGTCAATGCAGCACTGGAGAGGGAACACGGTGCAATTTACGCGACTCTCACGGCTACTGGGCCAAATGACGCCAATCTTTGAGTGAAAATCAATCGCATGAAGTACCGACGAGCATATCGGCACTGTAAACACGGGATGGTCACGCGTTCATTCATGCGGACGGATGGCAAATGCGCCGCGCAACTTTACCCATGTGCCAACACTTGTGATTTTGCTGAAAACTCCCACTACTCCCTCTTTCACTGTACAATCAAGGTCAGAAAAGCGCAATACCGTAATCTCGGTATTTTTCGGCAGCATGGTTTTTGGGGTGAGTACAGATGATTTGCTCGCAGGAGTGGCTAATCGTGCCAGTAACTTGAGGCCAAGTGAGGCATTGAGAAAAGGCAGGAGTGATTCTCGGTCCCCAGTGTGGGGACTCGAGAGAGTGCGGGCCGAGAATCGGGGTGGCCTGACTGCGCCACCCCGACTCAGGCGAATGACTCATGCTGCTTTGGTTTGCGATGAAGAGTGCACTTGACTGCGCCTCAATGCGATGGCGTCGGCAAGGCGCTTCGCTTGATTTTCGTTGAGTTTCTTAGTGTCGATCCCTTTCAGGCGACTTTGGTCAATCGAGTTCAACCGCTCCAGCGTTGCAGCCTTCTGGATTGCCTCAAGCATTGCCGTTGTTTCCTTCTCACCCGTCAAGAAACCCGATTCATTGAAAATAGGTGTCCGGGCTGGGGCAGCAGTGTTCGCAACCGGCACCGGTTGTTGACCTCTGTCGAGCCATTCGAGAATCTGCTTGCCGATCTTCTCGTCCGGTTTGGAGACAAGCCTTCCATCGAAGAGACTTGAACGGTCTTTTGTGGACTGGACGTTGTGGTTCAGGTCGAGATCAAACACGATATCGAATTCATAGTCCATACCCTCGCGTTGAACCGGAGCCAGACCGACCTTTTTCGGAACTGATTTTCCCTTCTCGTTCGTCTCGACAACGTAATCCATCTTCGAGCGCATCGTTGCGATAAGATGAAGTTTCGAGCGGATCATAGCTTCGATAAAGGCGTTATGCTGGGGGGTCAACTTGCGCCAGGCAGTGAAGCTATTCATTCCGCCATCAGCCAGCTTACCCTGCGTGTCGAGCAAGCCGCCCTCGCCCGCCCAGGCGTGAGAAATGCTGTCGAGGATGAGCACATCGTAGCCGGCTGCTTCGGCCTGGTGGATGGCTTTGATGTACTTGTCGATCTCGAACGGTGGTTCGATGTTGAGAACATCGAATTCGATGCGATCGGCGTAAAGCACACTAGAATTGTTCTCTGTGTCGACAAGGGCAATCTTGGCCCCTAAGCCGCAGGCGATCTTGAGCGCTGAGAGGGTTTTGCCAGATCCTGCGACTCCGCAAATGCCGATGCGGGCTTTCTTTACTATGCGTTGGGCTTTCTGGAAGCCGGAGAGTGGGGATGATGATGCGGTGGTGTTCATGGTAGACCTCTGTGATTGGTGAATAGTAAACAGTGAAGTGTGAATAGTGGATTAGAAAGTGACCTGAAGCGTTGAGCCTCCTGAAATGAAATGAGCGGGATGGATGATTTCGCCGGTGCCTGTGTCGGCGACCTCTGCCGGCAGGTTTTCCAGAAACTTCTTCCGAGCCTTGAGTTTCTCCTCGATGGCCTTCTTCTGAGATTCGAGATCGTCGACGATGGTGTCCTGGTACTCATACTTCTTCGGAAGAGATTTGAACTGGACCTTTGCGCCACAGATGTCTGCGCTCGTTCCCTGCATCGAAACGATTGCACGCTCTTTGATCCGGCCCAATGCCTGGTCGAGGATGTCAGCGACGTTCCGGATTCGGACATATGCCTCGATGGCGGACTGTTCCTCGAGAAGAGCATCTGTCAAGGCCCCGGCGTAGGTGGTGAATTCAGCCTTTGGAACGACACGGTGGAGTACAGTCAAGTGCTCGGACTGAACCGGTCCCGCTTCCGTAACCTCTGGGAAGAATTCGTCGCGTGGTTGAGTGGTTGGTTTCATGGTGTTGTTCTCCTTTTTGTGCGTTACCATGCGCACCCCGGTTGTTAGTGTTTTTGTCATGCTTTTTCCGGACCCATTCTCTCGGGGGGATAACCGCGTAAGCCAGCTTCGCGCTGCTGTTGCTTGGCAGCTTCAAGCTCGGTATCAGTTGCCGGCTCAACTTTGTCTGCTTCAATTGAATCGACAGATGAACCAAAAGACACGTACTGAAGGATCCTATCCTCCCGCAGCCTGTAGAAGTATCCAATTACCCTACCTGTGGATTTGATCTTGAGTGGCTGAAAGGACTTCACGACTTCACCTTCTGGTTTGATCCCGAAAAACTACCGCCCCGAAAAAAAGAAAGGGAAAAGAAAAAAAGCGGATGAGGGTATCTAAAACGGCAAACCAAAAAGGCAAGGGCGCCGAAAACGCCACGACTTTCAATTTTCGCGTTTGAGGGGTTTATATACCCTTGCCTTTTTGTACTTCAGCTCATCGTGAGCCGTTTGCCGTTTTTACATTGGGCCGCTTTTTTGCTTCTTTTTCCTTTCTGAGGAAGGGGCGGTGTTGTCTCTGGTTGTTCTGGGGAATTTCCGATCTCCGATTTACGATTGATGATGGTTCAACTTCGCTCACCACAAGTTTCCGATTTGTGATTGGGGTGAGGCGGCTGGCACACGGGGAGAATTGGTCGGGCTGTTTTTGCGTCAATGGGCCTGAGGCGGCTGCAAAAACTGTGACAGCCGCCGTTGTTCAGAACAGGTGGCAATTACGCCGAAACGAAAGAGCAAACGGAGTGGAGTGACTCAATTGAAACTGATCAGTATGAGTGACTGAGGGGTGGAACGAAACGGAGTGATCGACTGAGTTGAGGCGTTATTGCTCAGAGAAGTCTTTGGCGAGGCGGCATGAAGCGATGCCGCCTCCTGTGCTGTCCATCGTGGCGGCACGAAGCCGGACGTGTCTACACTACCATCGTATTCCACGTGCGGGCGCTTGATGCCGCCGGAGAGTGTGGGCGACTGATTCCGTGAGATGGGAGACTAAAGGAGATGAT
>JBGPAN010000108.1:0-10158 GCA_041480785.1 Bacteroidota bacterium
CTGGCGTACACATGGCATACTGAGGACTGGACAGGGGATACGGAAGCTTCGGTCGTGAGGTACACGTTTGCCCCCGTCAAGGAAGGGACGAGAATCGTTCTCGAACACTCGAATTTTCCCAACGAAAGTGAAATGAAAAGCCACAAGAGCGGATGGAAAGAACATGTTTTCGATCCACTGAAGGACCACTTCTCCAAATAGCACGTCACACAAAAAGGATCATGTATCATGAAGCGGACTGTTCTCTTTTGGATTGTCGCCGTCGTCGTTACCCTCGTTTCGCTGGTCTATCAACGCGTGACGGGTCCTACGTACGCCGTGTCCGGCACCGCGCAGCTCGACGGCAAATCGATCGTGTACAAGTTCAACCGAAGCTACGATGGTCCGGATAACGCTCCGGTACAGGTGAAAACAGACGATCAATCGATCACCGGCACACTCTTCTGGAAACGCTACAAAACCGATGATCCATGGACACAAGTTCCCCTGACGTTTACCGATGGGACGCTGAAAGGAGAACTTCCCCATCAGCCGGTAGCGGGGAAATTGATGTACAGGGTGGAGCTCCAGCGGGGAGATAGGTGTGTCAGCCTGGCGGGGAACGAGCCTATTGTGATTCGGTTCCGCAATCCGGTGCCGATTTGGGTCATCATCCCGCATGTCCTCGCGATGTTCGGAGCGTTTCTATTCTCAGCGCGTGCCGGTCTGGAATTCTTCAACAGAGAACCAAAGTTCAGGAATTTCATCTACGCGACACTCGGGTGTCTGGTTCTTGGCGGTTTCATTCTCGGCCCGCTGATGCAATACTTTTCATTCAATCTGTGGTGGACAGGCTGGCCATTGGGAACCGACCTGACGGATAACAAAACAGCCGTTGCATTTATTGCCTGGGTTGTGGCGGCCATCGCGCTTGGCAAGGCGAAGAATCCCAAATACTGGGCTCTCGGAGCTTCGATCATCATGATCGTAGTGTATCTCATCCCGCACAGTGTCCTCGGCTCTGAACTCGACTATAACAAGATGGACAAGCAAAGCACGAGGACCGTGGCACCACAATAGAGAGGTAATCCAATGATCCACCGCCTAGCCTGTGCCGGTGTAGTTCTTCTTGCGATGGTTTCCGTTCCCGTGTTCACATCACTCGCTCAACAGGAGAAAAAGCCAAATCCTGTGACTGTCGAAATGGTAGGACAGACGCAGAAGGTTGTGGGGCTCGATTTCAGCGAGGCGAAACGTGATTCGATGCTGGAGAACCTTGCTGACCAACTTGAGGGCTACGAGAAGCTCAGAATGTTCCCCTTGCCGAACAGCGTGCCCCCGGCTCTCCTCTTCAATCCAATCCCTGTTGGGTTTGAATTTGAAAAGGCTCGAAGGCTATTCAGAAAGAGCACTCCCAGTATTGTGAAAATGCCGAAGACGCTCGAGGGGCTGGCGTTCTATTCTGTTGGACAACTCTCAGAGCTGATCCGGACACGGAAAGTCACATCCGAGCAACTGACAAGGATGTACCTTGAGCGGCTCAAGAAATACGACCCAAAGCTTGAATGTGTCATCACATTGACGGAAGAGTTGGCCATGAAGCAGGCGAAGCAAGCAGATCGTGAGATTGCCAAGGGCAGACACCGTGGTCCTTTGCACGGCATTCCGTACGGAGCGAAAGATCTTCTGGCCGTGAAGGGATACAAGACAACATGGGGATCGGTTCCCTACAAAGACCAGGTTATCGATGAAGATGCTACTGTGATCAAGCGGCTGGAAGAAGCGGGTGCTGTGCTCGTTGCAAAGTTTTCCATGGGCGAGCTCGCCATGGGGGATGTTTGGTTCGGAGGCCGGACACGAAATCCCTGGAATACGAAACAGGGATCGAGCGGCTCTTCTGCGGGCTCGGCGTCGGCAACGGCTGCCGGCCTTGTAGGGTTTGCGATCGGGACGGAAACGCTCGGTTCAATCGTCTCTCCGTCAACCAGATGTGGAACGACAGGGCTCCGCCCTTCCTACGGACGCGTCAGCAGAACAGGAGCCATGGCACTGAGCTGGTCGATGGACAAAATCGGCCCCATTTGCCGCACCGTGGAAGATTGCGCGCTTGTGTTCAACGCCATCATTGGGCCTGACGGAAAAGACCAGACGCTCTACGATGCACCGTTCAACTACGACCCGACGATCAACTGGAAAAAGCTACGGATCGGATATCTGAAAATGGAATTCGATAGTGTGCGATTCAACAAGACGATCAGCGACTCCGTGCTTACGGTGCTGACGAGCCTGGGGGCCAAGCTGGTACCCATTGAGCTCCCGAAACTTCCCGTGGAACAACTGCACATTATTCTCAGTGCCGAAGCAGCCGCGGCATTCGACGACTTGACGCGCAGCGGCAAGGATGACTCAATGGTTCGTCAGGGAAAAGGCGCGTGGCCAAATTCCTTCCGCAGTGCACGGTTCATCCCGGCGGTTGAATACATCGAGGCAAACCGAGTCCGATACGTGGTGATTCAGGAAATGCAGAAGCTCATGAAGGATGTCGATGTGTATGTCGCGCCTTCGTTCGGAGGAAGTAACCTGCTTCTCACGAATCTCACCGGCCATCCGTGTGTCGTTCTGCCGGATGGATTCACGAAGGAAGGAACGCCGACAAGCATCAGTTTCATCGGACAATTGTTTGGCGAGGCAAAACTTCTTGAGGTGGCGAAGGCGTATCAGGATGCGACGGATTTTCACCTTAAGCATCCCAAGCTTGAAGAGTGAGAGGATCATGCCAGAAAAGACCAACTTTGTGAAAATCAGCGACGAGAAAGTGAAAGAGAAAACCGGTAAGAGCTGGAAGCAATGGTTCAAGATTCTGGATGGTCTTGACATCGCGACAAACGGTCATCGATTCGCCTCCATGACGCTCTATACATAAGCACAAACTGATACCATGGTGGTGTCAGGCTGTGACAATCCGGTATGAGTGGGAACGAGGACTTCGCACCGTAAAGAATCAACGCACAGCGATACCCACACACCCGCTCTTCAAGAATCCGCCGAACAGTCGCTCACAGAAGTAGCAGATCCACCCATCGGAAGGAGGCACGTATGTATCGAGTTCGACTGACTGCAATCATCGCGACAGCCCTCTTTGTTTCTTCAATGTGGGCACAAGATAGAACCACGTTCACCGTTGGGAGCGCTACTGCAGCGCGTGGTCAGAAAGCCACTGGTGTCATTGACGTACCGTCGGGAATCGATACCGCAACAAGCATCGCAGTCGCGGTCATTCATGGTTCCCGCCGCGGCCCGGTGCTTGCGCTTGTTGCAGGAGCGCATGGGACGGAGTATGCATCGATCATTGCTTTGGAAAAAATGATCAGCGTGCTGAATCCCGCTGAAATCTCCGGGACTGTCATCGTTGTTCCCCTTGTCAATGTTCAATCGTTCGAGCGAAAAGTCCCTCATGTCAATCCGATCGACGGTAAAAGCATGAACCGCATGTATCCGGGCAAGATGGAGGGAACACAAACTGACCGGGCATCGTATCTGATAACGAAGCAAGTGGTTGAACAGTGCGACCATCTCATTGACCTCCACGGCGGCGATCTCGACGAAAGCCTCCGGCCCTATAGTTACTGGACGAAGACGGGAAATGAAAAGCAGGATCGGATCTCGCGTGAGATGGTGCTCGCGTTTGGACTTGACCATATCATCATTTCAACCGACAGGCCCATGGACCCGAATGCCTCACGCTATTTGGAGAATACAGCCACGACCCGCGGCAAGCCATCCATCACGGTTGAGGCCGGGCATGCAGGAACCGTTGAGCCGGACGATGTTGCGGCGCTCGTCAATGGATGCTTGAACGTGATGCGCTATCTGAAGATGATTCCGGGCACTCCCGCAATCATCGATCATCCGGTTTGGATAGAGAAGATAGCGTCCGTGACCAGCGAACAAACGGGGATTTTCTATCCTCTTGTTCGAAGAGGAACGTACGTTGAGCAAGGAATGAAAGTCGGGTATGTGACAGACTATGTGGGCAAAACAATCTGCGAGGCGACATCCCCCACTGCGGGAATAGTGCTGTACATCTGCGCCGTCCCGTCAATGAAAAAGGGGGAGACGATCGCTAACATCGGAGTTGCTGCAAAGCCCGAAATGATCAAGTAGATGCTTTGACTTCAAGATGAAACTCCGAGCCGCCACTGTAATCTCACTCACAACAATCCTGCTTACACTGAGTAGCTGCAGCTCGTATGTACAACGCATCGTCGTGCAATCGCTGGGCCGAATCGGTGAGTCGGTTCCTGCTCCTCCGCGCATGATCACCACCCCGATTCTGCAGAATCCCACACTGGCTGTATCCTGGGTTGGACACGCGACGGTTCTCATTCAGATTCACGACAAAATCATCATTACTGATCCGTTCCTCACCAACACAATGGGGTTTGTCGCGAAGAGATATGTCAAACCCGGGCTCGACCCAACTCTTCTATCGAAACTTGACGCCACTCTCATTTCGCACATCCATTTCGATCATTTCGACTATGGCAGTCTCGACATGCTGCCCAAAAACGGCATCCTCGCCGTTCCCGAAGGAGCCGCGGAATACACGCCGGATTTCGGATTCAAAGAGGTGTATGAGATGAAACGGTGGGATGTCGTTGAAAGGGATGGCGTCCGGATTACAGCCGTCCCCGCGCAACACTTCACAGGCAGATATGGCTTTGATGTAGCATGGCTGGGCAGTCTTGGTTATACAGGATACGTGATAGAGGTTGAGGGAATTACAGTCTTTTTCGCGGGAGACACGGGGTACAACCCGGAGTTGTTCAAGGAAATCGGCAGACGATTCAAAATTGATCTGGCGATTGTTCCGATCGCACCTGGTTCGTCGGGCGGCCTCGGTTCTCGCATCCACGCGAATCCTGCGGGCGCACTCATGATCTACAGAGATCTCGGTGCAAAGTATCTGATGCCCATGCATTTCGGGACGCTGTTCTACGGATCGGATTCAAACCCAAATGAGCCGATCAATCGGCTGCGGGAGCTCGCAGCAAGCGAAGGACTCTCAGACAAGATTGTTGGGTTGGAGATCGGGGAGCAACGAGTGTTGTACTGATTATCGGGCTACGCATCCTGAACGATATTGCACAGAAGGCTTCAACGCGCGCTAGATTCAAGATGGAATGTAGAAAAAGAAAATCCCCAGTGTTAGTGGGGATTTGTTGTGTACGCGATCGTAAATCCGACCAAAGGCATACGCTTTTTGAGGTCATCTCAAAAGGATCATCTTCTTGGTCTCCACGTATTCTCCAGCTTGCAGGCAGTAGAAATAGATCCCGCTCGCGAGGCCCGATGAGTCCCAGGTCACAGCGTGTGGTCCCGGCTGCAGAGATTCGTTCACCAGAACCTTGATGCGGCGGCCAAGGAGGTCATATACCACGAGCTCGACAGAGGAAGCTGTCGCCAATGAGAACCGGATTGTCGTGGCAGGGTTAAACGGATTTGGATAGTTCTGCTCCAGCATCGTTGCAGACAGACTCTTTTCCCTTTCCTGTGACACGGCGACCACGTTGTCCGGCAGCACAAACAATCCGACGTCGGTCCCGGCATAGAGAACATCCTTAGGACTTCTGGCAATGCCATAAAGTTTGTTCACGCCTCCATCGAGCGTCAGCGTGGCCCAGCTCTTCCCATCATCCAGCGACCTGAATAGTTTTGCCGGATTAATCGAGCCCGCAAACACAACGCCCGATCGATTCGACACGATCATCTGCACAGAAGTACTGCTGGCACCCGAAGTTGAGCGTGTCCACGATTCACCCTGATCCGTCGAGCGGAAGATGCCCAGATCCGTTCCAGCCAGCAGAGTTCCGGAAGAACACTTTGCGATTGAACCAACCACTCCTCCCACGAAGATCACCTGCCGCCACGTTGCGCCTCCATCTGAAGACCGATGAATACCTTCTCCCGAACCGGCAAGAATGACACCGCCACCTATAGCCGCGATCGAATGGATGGTGCCATAGCCGCCCGGTCCGAGGTTTCTCCATGTGAACGGGTCTCCGTGTGAAGCCGAGTACAAGACACCGCTGCCGCCTGCCAGCACGTCACCTGAAGGTGTGAGAGCCAGAGCCGAAACCTGAGCGTTCAGGACATTCGTCCATGTCAGACCGGCATCAAGTGACCGGAGAACCCCCTGACTGGTTCCGGCGAAGACCCTTCCGCTAGAGTCGAAGGCAAATGCATTCGTGAGACTCGCATCCTGCAGGCTCAACTCCCACTTGCTCCCGGCATCGATCGACCGGAAGAGTGCGCTCGAACTGCCGGCGAAGAGAATTCCGCTGCCGTCGATTCCGAGCGACGTGACCGAAGAGGCAGAAAATCCCTTTTGGTACCAGTGACTCCCGCCATCGCTCGAAAGGAAGACCCCCAGATTGCGCGTGCCGATACAAATGGTCCCGGATCGTTTGACGGCAGCGACAGCGGCGCCGGGATTGCCGCCAGAGGGACTTGTGTTCTCCCATGTCTTGCCATTGTTGGTTGAGCGGAAAATATCCCCTGATCGTCCTGTAGTGAGAACACGGTAACCGGACGCGACAGCAATGCTGGTGATCCAGCCATCAGAGACGCCGGTGTTGGAAGCGGTCCAGGAACGGGCCGAGTCAGTGGAGATGAAGAACCCATACCCATCTGAAGCAGCGCCGAGCGATCCGTCGGGAAGGAGAGCGACAGCATTGAAATCCTTCGCATAGGAAGCCGACGATGCGGTCCATGTGGCTCCGAAGTCGGACGAGCGAAGAACACCGTTGCCTTTCGTCGATGCGTACATGCGGCCATCGGGAAGTACAGCGAACGAAACGACCTGAACGTTTTGATCCGGATCGAGATAGACCTGCGTCCACGAAGCGCCGCCATCGGTCGACCTGCGTATTTGCCTGTCGATCCCGACAAAAAGTTCTCCCCTTGGATTCACACATACACAGTCGATCCACGCGCTTGAGGTGAGCTTCAGTGTGTCCCAGGTGTTCCCGCTACTTGCCGAAGCCAGGAGGTACGGCCCCATGACAGCGAGGATCCTCCCCGTCGAATCGAACGCTGCCGGACCAAGGGAATATTGAGTGCCAGACATATTGAACGGCGCTCGCCGGATCTCTGTCCAGTTGCTTCCGTCATCCGATGACAGCCGGAGTCTGTACGGATCGTAGCTGCCCGGGCCCCACGTCGCTGCGAGTAGATTGCCGCTGGGCTGAACACCAAGCCAACGGACCGCCTCTTGCTGCGAATAGGGTCCTTTGACCGGCTGCCATATGGCTTGAGAGTGAATAAGAGAAGGGAAGAAGCAACCAACACAACACAGAGTCAGAACAAAGCGTAGATAGGTTTTCATCGCGGGCACCTCAGTTAGACATCATACTTTTTCCAACTCAAGTTGGGGAAAAATCGATGTACTTTCAAGGAGTCGGCGGTATTACTCACACCTTTGCCCGTGATAAAGTTCCTTGTCGACATTATCAACCCTAGAGATGGCGAGACCGTCTTCGAGCCATGCTGTGGAATCTCAGATTTCTTGTCCTTTGTACATGCACAAGGCAAGAAGGTCGGTTGGTAACTGAATGGCGCGAACATTTACGCTGTTGACGCTGAGGAGAATATGATTATGCCTGCTACACTGAATATGTTGCTGAATGGTGATGGCGAAGCGCTGGGGGTACAGAGAGAAATTGGCGATTGACGGCGGGTGTCTCAACCATCATAGACTGAGAGTCCAGAGACAAAAAGAAAGAGGCTATTCAGAAAGTTCGCCTCGGCGTGTCAGGGTCCATACCCTGACACATTTTTGGCCTCAAACCAGGCAATGTGGTGTCAGGCCCAAAGGGCTCCTTCGGAGAAATGGTTCCTGACACCACAGATATCCACAAAAAGAAAATCCCCTTTGCTAGAGGGGATTTCTGTTTGCAGGTTCGAAGGCCTACCGAAATTCTACATCACACTATTACTTTCGGGTCAATCATTGAGATACTTGTTGATTACATATAATTGAGTTTTTGGTTTTCATGTGTGACGAAGAATTCAGGCGACCACCGGCTTATGATTCGTTTTTGGCTGCGGTCTTTGCCCACTCCCAACCAAGAAGAGCTTTCTTCCGCTCTGGTCCCCAATGATAGTTGCCAATGATGCCTACACGTTTGATGACCCGGTGACATGGAATAATGTAGGCGACAGGATTCTTACCGACAGCATTGCCGACAGCACGTGAGGCTCCTGAGTTTCCAACCGCGCGAGCCAAATCCTCATATGACACAACCTTTCCCTCTGGAATCTTCATGAGAGCTTCCCAGACCTTGATTTGAAAGTTTGTCCCTTTGAGAAGAAGCTGCAGTGGCTTCCGCTGTTTTTTCGCTGGTCTGGAAAAAAGACTGTCAATGAACGGCTGCGTTGCGCCGGTTGCCTCGCGCAACGTTGCGCCGGTCCACCGATCACGCAATTCCTTCAGGACCTGCGTTCGTTTGCCTTCGGAGACGAAAGAGAGTCCGCATATTCCGCGTCCGGTAACCGCCAGGAGACATTCCCCGAACATAGTCGGGTGGAACCCATAGTGAATTGTCAGTCCTTCACCCGATTGTTTGAATTCACCTGGAGTCATTGCTTCAATCGCGACGAAGAGATCGTGCAACCGGCCGGGGCTGGAAAGTCCAGCGTCGAATGTTGCATCGAGAACAGAGCGCGATTCCTTGAGAGAGCGCTTCGCGTGTTCAAGCGTAAGGTATTGGAGGAATTTCTTTGGACTGATCCCCGCCCATCGTGTAAAAAGACGTTGAAAGTGGTACTCGCTCAGATGGACGCTACGGGCAACCTCCTGCAGATCCGGTTGCCGGGTGTAGTTCGACTGCAGGAAGGAGATCGCCTTTTCAACGCGCAGATAGTCGAGGAATCGTTGCTGTAAGTCGTTGGTACCCATATGTCATTCTTCTCCTATCGTGATACAACAAGGATAGGGGATTGTTTGAGAAACCTCCACCCGCTTCTTGCGCTGATGAACGATGGGGTAACCGAATAATGTGCCGGCTAAACGCCTCAAAAGCCGCCGAAACGTTGCTTCAAGCCCGGCTTTCACCGCGAGGCATACAATATAGAATAGGGGATGAGGGGTAACTCGCAGAATCGCTTTTCAGATGATTGAAATGCCTGGCGCGGTGGTCTTGCTCAGTTCTTAAGGACCCTTGACGACTCCCTGATGATGAATTCCGTTTCGAGCACAACGCGCTTTGTTGGCAGGAGCGTAGCCGATTCGATATTTCGGATTAGGATCTCAGCTGCCTTCTTGCCAATCTGATGTTGAGGGGCCCGGATCGTCGTCAGTGGTACCGGATATATTCGCGCATAATAGATATCGTCGTTGCCGATGATCGATATGTCCGCGGGGACACGGATTGACAACTCTTTCAGTGCAGTCATGACCGCAAGAGCCTGTTGGTCGTTGAAACAAACGATTGCGGTCGGGTAGTCTTCTTTTCTTTTGTTCTTGAAGTATTCTTTCGTCTTGCTGAAACTCTCTTCGTAGTGAGATCCTATTGGTACAATCATCTCCTTGTTAAACACCAGAGTGCTCTCGCTAAATGCGTGGCGGAAGCCTTCAATTCGCTCCAACGTATGGGATGAATGTGGAGGACCCGCAAAGTGTACGATCTTCGTATGCCCGCTCCCGATCAAATACTTGACGGCTTTCTTGATCGCCCTCAGGTTGTCGATCGCCACGACGTTCGCCTGTATTCCCTTTACATCCTCCAGCAAGACAAATGGATAATTGATCCTTTTCAACTTGAACAGATGCTCGATCTCTGCTGTGCCTTCCAGGGTAGGAGCGATGATCGTGCCTTTGATGTCTTTCGCTGAAAAAAGATGAGTGAGTTTCTCCTCAGACTCATGATTGTCTGCGGAGCTCGTGACGATGACCGAGTAACCCTTGGTGTCCGCATACTCCTTGGCCCCAGTCGCAATCGACGTATAGAACGGATAGTTCAGGTCCTTGATGATGATGCCGATGCTCTTGTCAGGTCCGCCGTTTTTCAAATTTCTTGCAACACCTTTGGGACGGAAGTTGAGTTCCTTCATGACATCAAGGATCTGATCCCTCGTCCTCGGTTTTACGGAGTCCTTGGCATTAATAACAGCAGAGAC
>JBGPAN010000109.1:0-10153 GCA_041480785.1 Bacteroidota bacterium
AACATAGAATTGAAATGACCAAAACGCCTGCATATAACAAACAGCCTTACGACGCTCGCTTTGTTGAAAAGGTTTCGATTGTGCTCGCTCAATGCCGTCGCTCATCCCGATGCGATCACAATCGCATCGGGACAACGGCACTGCCCGCCTTCGCTATCGCTCCGGCGGGTAGACGGTTTGCCTGAACTGCGTCAGCGGCCTCAATTGAAAAATCGCTTTGCGGCACATGATGAACAAGGTGAATCCAACGATTTTTGTCTAAGGGCTAAGGGATGATCCAATGACCGATCGACAGTTCCTATGGGGTTTGTCAAACGGAACTATTGTCCTGGCAATCGCCGGGACGTTCTGGCTCGGATATGGCTTCGGTCCGCATCTTGGACAAGGTGGATGGGTGTTGCCTGCTGTGTTTACGGTCGTACTTTATGGCACTTGCACTGCGATTGTATGGCTCGCAGTTCGGCTCAGACGCAGAGTGGGCTTCAAACGATCTAAACTCAAGCAGGCCGATGAACGTCAGCGCGCTGAAACGCACAAGATCATGGTTGGCTTCCTATACATTGGCATCGCTCAGGCCCTATTGATCGCTCTCGCAGTTCTATTGTTCCTCCGTCTGAATTATGACGATCTCGTGGGGCCATCAATTGCCTTGATCGTGAGTCTCCATTTCATTCCTCTTGGCCGAATCTTCCATGTGCAAGTGTACTACTTCGTCGGAATAGTGGGATGTGCTATTTCGCTCGTCGCTTTCTCACCACTTTTTGGTGTTGCAAGGTTAATGTTTCTTGGAGTCACGATGGGCGTACTTCTATGGCTCTCAGCTGTCTACATTCTCTGGCGTGCGGACCGAATCGGCCCGGAGGCGATCCGCGAGCCATGGAGTGTCTGATTACCCTAAGTGCAGAACTCTGATTCGTTGCTGGAAAATCCGAGAGCACGTCAAGAAAGCCCACGGTCATAGATCCGTCTCCAACCTTCGAATCCAACATGTTCTTGGCAACATTACGCACCCGAACATAATCAAATGCGAGATTGGCAGTACATGGTTTCACCGATGTTGGCGCCAGGAACGCTGTTCTTCAGAAGGCTCCGAGTAAGACAACAGTCTCTTATTGAGTCCTCACGCTATCCGCGACTGCATTCTTCACAAATTCATCCCCCGGCTGCGCCTGACCGAGCGTGAATGCTTTGTAAAACTCGTTCATCAGCTTCGTTGTCATGGCGGGTCCGGCAATATTCATCTGTGCATCATGTTCCGAAGACGCTACAAAAACAAACACCAGTGACACTTTCCCCTTTAACGAATCGGCGATTGCATAGTCTTTTCCATCAAGTGTTTTGAGGGGGATTGCCGGCACTTGCTTACCGAGAAGCGTGTAAAACTTTTCGTCGCTGCTGCCAAAACTGATGAGTGCTTTGGGTTTTTTTGCTTCTTTTTCGCGTGCGAGATCGGTTTGCCACGGGCTCGATTTCTCAATCGTGATTGTTTCCTTCCCGTCCAAATTGAGTAAAACTTCTTCAACAAGCCTCGAGAACAACCGCGGATCGATCATGATCGCTTGATTGATTGCCCGTATTGTGCCTTTCCTGTCAATCAGGAGCACATTGAAGGTATTGGCATTCAATTCCAGAAGCGAGTCCGCAAGTGTGAAGAATTTCTTTCCGGTCGTGCTCTTGCCATTCCAGGAGATGTCGAGTGTGCTTTGTTCTTTTAGTTTCTTGTAGGTTGGATCGGCGATCACAGGGAAGAGAAAATCGACCTTCACTTTTTCTTTGAAGACTTCTTTCAGCACCGTATTTGCGGTTGCCAGATCTTCTGACTGCGCAATCCCGAGAACATTCAACTTCGGAATCGGATTGCTGCTAAATCGTTCAACCGATTGTGCAAGAACGAGGGATGACATGCAAAATACCAGACAGACCATGCAAATTAGACTTGATTTCATACAAACGTCTCCTTTCCGCAATCCCGATGAACGGTTCGATGCTGGGCTTTAGGATGACTTTGAGTATTCGATGGAGCGTGCAGTGCGAGGTTGCGTATGCTGCAAACTTAGTTCAATGTCAATTCATAATCAACGTCTGCAAGTACTGACGAGAGTACACTTGGCAATTCGAAAGACAAGGTAAGGATGATATCCTGCAGCGAAACTCCACAAGATTCCACGTGCGGGCGCTTGATTCCGCCATGGAGTGTGTCGGCTGCGATGGTCGAGATGGATTTTGAAGCTCTCCGCGTTTATTCCCTGCAACCGATAGCGGATGGGGGCGTCTCCAGCTTCAAAGAGCAATGCGCTTTTCATTGCAGGCCACGCTTCTCAGACAATTTCCAAACTAGTTCTTTCCCAGATCCCGGCCACCTCGGCCCGGTTACCTCCGTCCGGCAACTCTGCGTCGTAAAGACAAGGCTTTAGACTTACCTCACAAACCTTGGTGCCATAATCCCCCACTTCGAAAAATCCCTACATAAAGAACGAAAGAGAACCTTTTGCTCCCTATTCCACACAAAACAGCGCCATATCCTAACACTCATATTTCTACTGCGCGTTAGCAGGGTTTATTCTTGCTAACCCTGAAGAACTTCCGAGATATCATACCGTCAAACCCTTAGATGATCGAGAGAGATGAACGATCGCCCCAGCAATTCAGACATCCACCAAAAGGGATCGGCCACATGAAGGTCATGAAAATATTCATATTTCTTGCTGCCGGGATGATCGTTGGTTCTACGGTTTGGAGCGGCTGTTACACGCAGCTCGCGATTGGTTCCGACAGCACTGTACCAGAAGCTGAATCTGATGCGACCATCACCAACCAGATAACAGCCATTAACGAAGTTGCTCAATCGGTTTTCATCAACGATCCTTGGGTTATCGGGCCGTTTGCACTTTTCTATTTTCCATCGTCTTTCGAACGAACGCGTTTCCAGAAAAAAAGTGTTGTGTCCGCGTACCGTCCGTTGCCTTTCACAGGAACGCCATCCGTCAGCAACACTGCAGAATCTCAAGCTCCGTCTCCACACCGGCAATCCGGGTACCAGAGGTCATCTTCTCCAGATCAAAACAATTCTGGAAACGTTGAATCAACCCCACCCCGGACTCCACCGAACCCTGCCCCGGCTCCGTCGCCAAGCATTCCAACGACGCGCACTCCCACGGCAAGCACTCCAGCAACAGGAACTCCAACGACAAGCGCTCCGCCTGCAAACAATCGCGCTGGAGGCGCAACGCGAACGGGAAGGTGAGGAAGATCATATCGCCTGTTTGCCCGAATGGATCCAAACATCAGCCAACACTTTATTCATCTAATCGAATAGTCTTCATCTTGGAACAATTCTTGGAGCAAATACAATGATGACCAATTTCCGTAGAACGAGGATGGCGACTTTTCTGCTCTTCATCGTTCTGCTCAGTCCGGCCATGGCACAGCAGTATACCTCTCAGCAACAATCAGCACAAATCGCCGGATCCATCCTTGTGGGCGGTCATTCAATCGACTACGCGCGAGGACTCTCGGACGGATTCGGTGGACGCATCACCGGCTCCGTTGCCTATCAACGAGCGGCAGAATGGGCAGCCACTCAATTTCGAGCGATCGGAATCAAGGACGTGAGACTGGAGCCATTTACAGTCCCCAACGGATGGGAGCGTATCTCTGCTCAAGCCAGGATGATTGCTCCGCTCGATCGTCCTCTTCAAGTGCGGTCTTATGGACGGGCTCCGTCTACTCCCCCGGAAGGTGTTACAGGCGAAGTTGTCTATGTGAGGCGCGTCTTATCCCAGGAGAGAGTTAAGGCACAAGCCGCGAAGATCAAAGACAACATCGTCCTCATCAACGCTGAGAGCTTTTCCAAAGACGAGCAGTTTTTGAATAGCAAGTATATGGCTTCCCAGCGTCTCTTGAAGGAGCTTGGCGCGAAAGCTATACTGGCCACCGGCTCGACCGAAAACAATGTCACCTCAAGCTGGGATGACACGTGGGGGGGAATGCTCGAACCGATTCCCATAGCGGAGATTGGAATGGAAGATGGAAAGCTCATCGAGCGTTTGTCGAGGAATGGGCCTGTGACGATTAGGCTCGTGTGTGATAATAAGGTGAGTGGACCAGTGCAGGTGAACAATGTTGTAGCTGAAATCCGTGGGCGCGAGAAACCAGATGAGTGGATTCTGATCGGCGCGCACCTTGATTCTTGGGATGAGGGCACGGGGGCGCAAGACAACGGTACCGGCTGCGCTATGGTCCTCGAGGCAGCGCGTGCCATCGCTCAACTCAATGCACATCCACGGCGCTCGATAAGATTCGTCCTCTGGGGAGGTGAAGAACAAGGCTTACTTGGCTCGATGGCCTATGTTCAACAACACGCCTCAGAGATGAACCAATGCGTTGTTGCTCTCAACACATCGTTGGGCGCCGGTCATCCTTTCGGGTGGACAGTAAGAGGGAACAGTGACATTAAGAACGCGATGTCACCCTTGGCCGAGTCTTTGTCAGGATTAGGCGGTGGCAGGTTGAAGGTCGAGGTGAAATTCGAGGAGTTGTCGGATTGGGCAACGTTCTTGTTAGCAGGTATTCCTACGCTGGATCTCTGGGTTGATCTGGCACCCTACTGGGAAATTCATCACAAACCCAGTGATACGTTCGACAAGATCGACGCTCACAACCTTGCTACGGGAGCAGCGGTCGTGGCTGCGACTGCTTATCTGATTGCCGAACAACCAACTCCAATTTCACAGCATCTTGATCAAACGAGCATAGACAAAGTGCTTCAGGATGCGGGTGTGTATGAAACCGTTAGAGACCTGAGGGCGCTAGGAGTCTTGAGATAGGATTGGAGGCTAGCGATTGGCGCAATTGTGACTTCGTGGCTTGTCGGCTTGACAGGTCGCATTGACAATCCGAGCGGGCGGTTTCTCAGCAGATTGCTGCATCGCCAATGTTTCAGATCGAATAAACAGCTAGTGACCGGTGATGAGAGCGTACCTTTCTCATCCTATCGCAGCTCACTATGCTTGTAGAGGTGGCTGAAAATGACCACGATCGACCACGCATTTCAACTTCTTGACGACTTGATGTCGCGCAAGCAAGTGCAGAAACAGGAACAACCCCCACTATTGAGTTTCATCCTGTTTTCATCTTGGCCGGGTATATTGAGTAGCAATCGTCGCATGGAAAACGTGTGCCGCTACTCATTTGACACTTCTGTGGACACAAATCGGCTTGTGTAAGTTCCCACAAATAGTGTAGACTTTCCCCCCAAAGAATTCCTGGAGCCCACATCACATGATTAGATTTTGCATTGTCTTTGGAAGTATTGTGCTGTTTTCGACCATGCTCTTCGCACAAGGTCGCAGCAGTGGAACAGTCTCCGGAGTGGTGAAGGCTGATTCGACTAATCGGCCACTCGAGTTCGTCAACGTCATCTTGCTCAACCAGGCAGATAGCGCCATCGTCACAGGAACGGTCACTGACAGTAAAGGGAAATTCGAAATCAGTAATATTCCTGTGGGCGAATATTTCCTCACGTATAGCTTGCTTGGCTTCAAAGAAATACATCCGTCACAATTCAGAATGGATTCCAAACGTCCGGCCTTGAATATCGGAACCGTGTTGATGACCGAAACGACGGTGAATTTGGGTGGTGTCACGGTGACGTCGCAGAGGGTTACGTTCAACACTGCGATCGACCGCAAAGTGTTCAACGTGCAGCAGGATATCATGAGCAAGACAGGGACAGCAAGCGATCTGCTTCAGAACATACCTTCCGTCCAGGTGGACATCGACGGAGTTGTCAGCTTGCGGGGATCGACGAACGTTCTCATGCTCATCAATGGCAAGCCATCTCCGTTAATGGGAGCAAGCAGAGCGGAGGTCTTGCAGCAAATGCCTGCCAGTTCGATCGAGAGAATTGAAGTGATCACAAACCCCTCTGCGAAGTTCAAACCCGATGGCACATCCGGCATCATCAACATTGTGATGAAGAAGGATGTGAACACGGGATTGAATGGGAATCTGACTGCTAATGCCGGCAACAGGAGTCGATACAACATCAATGTGAGTGCAAACTACAATCCGGGACCGTTTAATATTTTCGGGAGTTACAGTTTCCGCCAGGACGACCGAAACAATTATTCGACCGATGCACGCGTGCAGCACGACTCGGCCACGATTATCCCAAGTTACTACAACGATAACGCTCGATCGCTTTCACGGCCACAGTCTCATGTCGCTACGTTGGGTTTAGATTATCGGCTCGGTGAAAATGACAAATTTGGTCTATCGGGGAATTATCGCTACAGAGGATTTACCAGGAACGATGCCTCGACGAAGGTATTGACAAGCAACAGCATCATCACCGATGATTACGACCGTCTGCGCGTGGATTATGAATCTCAAAGTGACGCGGGCCTTACAGCATTCTTCCAGCACAATTTTGACGGGGAGGATCACAAACTGCGGTTTGAGTTCAATGCGGCGCAGTCACCAGAACAGGAAGACAATCACTACACCGATGTGTACCGGGTTCCGTCCACTCCGCAAACATACGATAACACGCTGATCAAACAGACCGATTGGAAGAAACAGCTGACCGCAGACTACACATATCATCTTGCCGAACATTCGACGTTTGAAACAGGGTATGCCGGAGAATTCAGCAAGAGAGATATGGATTTCTATGGCGAGTATTTTGATCCGAGCCAGCAGAAATTCATCAAAGATATCGAGAAGACGAACCGGTTCATCTACAACGAAACAATTCAGGCTATGTATGGGACGTACGAGAACTCGTTCGGGTTGTTCAGTGTGCTGGGCGGAGTGCGGGCCGAGGGATCGTTCATCAAGTCTGATCTGGTTACCGGGGATTCAATCATCTCCAACGACAATTTCAATCTGTATCCAACATTGCATTTGGCATACAAGTTCAGTGAGCTCGCGGAATGGCAGCTCAACTATAGCCGCCGTGTCAACAGACCCGAGGGGGAAGACCTGAATCCTTTCCCTGAATACCAGGACCCTCGGAACATACGCTCTGGTAATCCGCGCCTGAAGCCCGAGTTTATCAACTCGATTGAATTCGGTTGCCAGTTGCAAAACGACAACATTACGGTCGTTCCGAGCCTCTTCTACCGCAACAGGTATAATGGATTCACGACCGTCATCAAGGCCCTCAACGATTCCACGCTCTTGACCACGCGTGAGAACTTGTCGAGTGATCAATCGGCAGGATTTGAATTCGTGGTGGCGGGAAACGTGGGGAACCTGTTCACTGCGAATCTCAGCGCGAACGCGTTCTACGAACAGATTGATGCCTCCAATCTGGGGTTTGGCAATAACAAATCGACAGTGACGTGGAGCGGTACCTTGAACGGGAGCGTGAACCTGTCGAACGCGACAATGATTCAAATCAACTCGAACTACCGCTCAGCACGATTGACTCCGCAGGGGGAAAACAGGTCAAGTTTTGTGCTGAATATGGGATTTCGGCAGGATCTGTTCGATGAAAAGCTCTCGCTCATTTTGACTGTGTCGGATCTGCTCAACACCCTGAACCGAAAAACGGATCTGAATACTCCCTGGCTGACTCAGAATGTGGTGAGTACCCGTGACTCGAGGATTGTGTACTTTGGCTTGACATACCATTTTGGCACGCCGGCCAAGAAATCCAAAGAGAAATCGCTGCAATACGAAAATGGCTCATAGCAGTGGCATTCAATAGTCAACGGGCACTCGCAGGAACCGTTTTCATCTCGTTTTCATCTTCACTCGGTAGAATAACAAGTAAGAGTCGCAGGATTCATGCGATAATCACTCATCCATTTGCAAGGAGAGTCATATGAAAACATTCCTTCGGTTTACCACGATCATTCTCGTGGGCATCCTGGCCATCTGCATTGTATCGAGCGGAAGCGCACAGGACAAGAAAATCACCAAGAAAGATGTTCCCGCGGCTGTCCTGAAGGCATTCGAAGCTGCCTACCCGAAGGCCAAGGTCAACAACTATGGCACCGAGGTGGAAAAGGGAGTGACGTTCTACGAGCTCGAGACCGTCGAGGGGAAGATCAAGCGGGATCTTCTCTACAAAGCGGACGGAACGCTTGCGGAACTGGAAGAGATACTAACGCCGTCTATGGTGCCGGATGCTATCGCCAAGTCAGTCAAAGCCGAATTCCCCAAGGGGAAAATCGTGAGCGGCGAAAGAACCACGCAGGGCAGCGCAGTGACTTTTGCTATCGTAGTTGTCAATGGCAAAGAGAAGGTGAGTGTGAACCTGAGCGCCGATGGAAAGATTCAGAAGAAGACAGTGATGAAGTCGAAGAAAGATAAAGGAGAAAAAGAAGAGAAGGACTAGGAGCAATTCCAGGGCTGCCAACCACGCCGCAATACCTCAGCCGCTTTCCCTCTCCAATAGGAACTCGTCCATCCGAGAAGTTCCTTGGCCAAAAGTGAGAAAAGCAGCCAGCAACATCGGCTGCTTTTTTGTTTCTCAAACCATATCAGGGAAACTCACTAAGTAAGGAGGAGCCAATTCTTCTTTAGAACACTTATCGGGCCCCGCTACAAGCACTACTACAGAAGAATCCCGGTTGGCGAAAGCTGGCCGGGGTTTTCTTTTCTTTGGCCGAAATTCTTCAATGATACCATGAGTTCTTCCCGTTGAGCTGACTCTGTTTGCAATTGATTCCACGCAATTGTAGCTTTACAGCCAAACACCGTACCTGCCTTTGACAAATCTCATTGACCTCTGAAATGCGGGATCGAGAACCTCCGGATTCGTGGGAAGCGCCTTTTTGCGTTGACAAGACAAATAGGCGGAGTACTGCATCCATGTCCAACTATTGGCGGGACAAAAGAAATTCGTTGTTATGCAAGTTGTGCGCCTTTAATCCCATAAAGAAAAACAGATGACAAAATCATTCTTAATTGCCATGCTCTTTGTCTTCAATTGGCATTTTGCGGACGCTCGGCAGACAATTCTTGAACCGAAAGACGGCAGAGTCTATCATGGCGTGCAGACTATGACCTACGAAAGCGGCAACGACCCTCTTGCCGGCTATTTGGGTGCTTTGAACGATTCAACGATACAGCCGGCAGTGCGGGGATTGTTTATGAGTATTCCCGGTGTAAGAGGACCTGATAAATCTCTTATTGGACTGAAAGACTTTTTCCATTCAGCTGATTCTATTGGGTTTGTCCCCGAATTGAGCCTGTTTCTTGAGAGCAACGTCGCTACAGATAGCATAATAGCCGTTTCAAATCAATACGACTTGATTATTGACAGCGTTATCACGCTTTCTAAAAATTACGGCAAAAGAATGTTTTTGCGTATAGGAGGAGAGTTTAACGGTGCTGGTCCCGGATGGAATGGTGGTGGCTATCATCCCTACCTCTACGTAACCATGTTCAGAAAAATTGTTGACATGTATGCTGCAAGAGGATTCAGAGATTCCATTGCGGTGAACTGGTGCTACGAACCTGACGCCGCCAACGATTTCGATTCTGTGGATGCGCACGGAGCCCGCTGGTATCCGGGAGATAATTATGTTGATTGGTTCGGACTTGATGTTTTTGATGCTGCGCATTTTGACCAGAGCATGCCCGATTATGACAGAGGAACAATCACACGGAAGGGAAAATCAGAGCGATTTCTTTCTTTGGCGCGTGCGAAAGGTAAACCCGTGTATATGAGTGAGACTTCTGCCAAAGGAGTCAATATCAGCAACGATGCGAGCGATGGAGTGAACGATTGGAACAACTGGTTCAAAAAGTTCTGGGAGTTCATTGATGTGCACAAGGAAATCAAAGGATTCAGCTACATTGACGCCAACTGGCCCCCGGGAGCATATCCGAATTGGGGCGATGCGAGGATTCAAAATAGCCAGTATGTCACTCAGAAATACAAAGAAGAGATGCGTAAGCCGAAGTATATACATCTCAAACGAACGTCAATAACAAGCATAGGAAAAGACGACACCGGGTTTTTGCCAAAGGAGATCTCCCTTTCTCAGAATTATCCGAATCCTTTTAACCCAACAACAACGATTTGGTATCAACTTCCGAAAAAGGCGCATACATCGCTGAAGGTCTTCAACACTCTCGGCCAGGAAATAGCCGTACTTGTCGACGGCCAAATGGAAGCAGGTTCTCACCAAGTCCA